>NZ_JBEZNQ010000060.1:0-48566 GCF_040653315.1 Streptomyces sp. NPDC047981
CCCGTGCGCACCGCGGGGGGGGCGGGCAGGCCCCCCCCCCCCCCCACAACAGCGTGGTGGGGGGGGTGCTCCCCCCCCCCGGCGGCGCCGCCCGCCCCCCCCCCCCCCGCGGCTCGCGGACATCGCGGCCCAGTCGGGGGTCAGCGAGGCCACGGTCAGCCGCGTCCTCAACGGCAAGGCGGGCGTGGCCGGCGGGACCCGGCACCGGGTCCTGGCCGCGCTCGACGTGCTCGGCTACGAGCGTCCCGTACGGCTGAAACGCCGCAGCGCGGGCTTGGTCGGCCTGGTCGTGCCCGAGCTGACCAACCCGATCTTCCCCGCGTTCGCCCAGGTCATCGAGCAGGTCCTGGCCGGGCACGGCTACACGCCGGTGCTCTGCACCCAGATGCCCGGCGGGGCCACCGAGGACGAGCTGGTCGAGCAGCTTGAGGAGCGTGGCGTCACCGGCATCATCTTCCTCTCCGGGCTGCACGCGGACGCCACCGCCGACCCGGAGCGGTACGTCCGGCTGGCCGCGCGGGGCGTCCCGTTCGTCCTCATCAACGGCTTCAACGAGCGGGTCGACGCCAACTTCGTCTCGCCCGACGACCGGGCCGCCGCGCGGATGGCCGTACGGCACCTGGTCGAGCTGGGCCACGAGCGGATCGGCCTGGCGATCGGGCCGACCCGCTACGTCCCCTCGCGCCGCAAGGCCGAGGGCTTCGCCGCCGAGCTGCACCGGCTCCTCGGGATGGAGCGCGCGGAGGCCGAACAGTACGTCCGCCCCACGCTGTTCGGCGTCGAGGGCGGGCACGCGGCGGCCGACATCCTGCTCGACCAGGGCTGCACCGGCATCGTGTGCGGCTCCGACCTGATGGCGCTCGGCGCGATCCGCGCGGTGCGCGCCCGTGGTCTCGACGTGCCCCGTGACGTGTCGGTGGTGGGCTTCGACGACTCGCCTCTCATCGCCTTCACCGACCCGCCGCTCACGACCGTCCGCCAGCCCGTGCAGGCGATGGCGACGGCGGCGGTCGGCGCGCTCCTGGAGGAGGTGGAGGGCAACCCCGTGCAGCGCACGGAGTTCGTCTTCCAGCCGGAGCTGGTGGTGCGCGGCTCGACGGCGCAGGCGCCGGCCGGTCCGTCGCTGCAACTGCTTGCGTAATCCCTTGCGTTGAGGGGTCCAAAGGGTTGACCCGGCCCCGGGGCGCTCGTACGGTCACGGCTGAAAACAGTTGCTGTTATTTTCGGCAACTTCTTGCGACAGGGACGTCGTCAGGAGGAAACATGGCCAGAAAGACCGTGGCCGCTGCACTCGCCCTGGTGGCGGGAGCCGCTGTGGCCGTCACGGCGCCGCCCGCCCCCGCACGGGCGGCGGCACCCGGGCCGAAGGACGTCACCGCGGTGATGTTCGAGTGGAAGTTCGCCTCGGTGGCCAAGGCCTGCAGGGACCAGCTCGGTCCGGCCGGCTACGGCTACGTACAGGTCTCGCCGCCCCAGGAACGCATCCAGGGCCCGACCTGGTGGACCGCCTACCAGCCCGTCAGCTACAAGATCGCCGGCCCGCTCGGCGACCGCACCGCCTTCACGTCCATGGTCGACACCTGCCACGCCGCGGGCGTGAAGGTCGTCGCGGACACCGTCATCAACCACATGGCGAACGCCTCCGGCACGGGGACGGGCGGGACCTCGTTCTCCAAGTACGACTACCCGGGCCTGTACTCGGGCGCCGACATGGACGACTGCCGGGCCACCATCTCGAACTACCAGGACCGGGCCAACGTCCAGAACTGCGAGCTCGTCGGCCTCCCGGACCTCGACACCGGCGAGGACTGGGTGCGCGGCCGGATCGCCGCGTACATGAACGACCTGCTCTCGCTCGGCGTGGACGGCTTCCGGGTCGACGCCGCGAAGCACATGCCGGCCGCCGACCTCGCGAACATCAAGTCGCGGCTGAGCAACCCGGGCGTCTACTGGAAGCAGGAGGCGATATTCGGGGCCGGTGAGGCCGTCTCCCCGAGCGAGTACCTGGGCAACGGCGACGTGCAGGAGTTCCGCTACGCGCGCGACCTCAAGCGGGTCTTCGGCTCGGAGAAGCTCGCCTACCTGAACAACTACGGCGAGTCCTGGGGCTACATGCCCTCCGGGCAGTCCGGGGTCTTCGTCGACAACCACGACACCGAGCGCGGCGGCGACACCCTCAACTACAAGGACGGCGCCACCTACACACTGGCGAGCGTCTTCATGCTGGCCTGGCCGTACGGCTCACCGGACGTCCACTCCGGCTACGAGTGGTCCGACAAGGACGCGGGCGCGCCGAACGGCGGCCAGGTCAATGCCTGTTACAGCGACGGCTGGAAGTGCCAGCACGCCTGGCGCGAGATCGCCTCGATGGTCGGCTTCCGCAACGCCACGCGGGGCACGGCCGTCGGCAACTGGTGGGACAACGGCAACGACGCGATCGCGTTCGGGAGGGGCGACAAGGGCTTCGTCGCCATCAACCACGAGGGCGCCGCGCTGAGCCGTACCTACCAGACGGGCCTGGCGGCCGGCACCTACTGCGACGTGCAGTCGAACACCCCGGTGACGGTGAACGCCTCGGGCCAGTTCACGGCGACGCTCGGCGCGCACACGGCGCTCGCCCTGCATGTGAACGCCCGCTCGTGCGGGACGTCGTCCTCGGCCACGGGAGCCTCGTTCGGAGTGACGGCGACGACCGCCGTCGGCCAGAACATCTACGTGACGGGCAACCGCGCCGAACTGGGCAACTGGTCCCCGGCGGCCGCACTGAAGCTGGACCCCGCGTCGTACCCGGTCTGGAAGCTGGACGTCGCCCTGCCGGGCTCCACGGCCTTCGAGTACAAGTACCTGCGCAAGGACGCCTCGGGCAACGTGACCTGGGAGTCCGGCGCGAACCGCAGGGCGACCGTGCCCGCGTCCGGCCAGGTCGTCCTCGCCGACACCTTCCGCAGCTGACGCCCCCCTCACTCAGGGCCGCCCCACCGGGGGCGGCCCTCCTTCCCGTACCTCCAGGGAGACCTCCGTGATACGCAAGAGAACGGCGGCCGTGCTGGCCACCGCCCTGTGCGCGGCCCTCGTGCCCGTCCTCCCCGCATCCGCCGCACCTCCGCCGCCTCCACCCCCGTCCGACCGGGCGCTCGCCGGCCAGCCCGCCCGCCACGACCTCACCCGCGAGCAGTTCTACTTCGTCCTGCCCGACCGGTTCGCCAACGGCGACACGGCCAACGACCGCGGCGGGCTCACCGGCACCCGGCTCCAGACCGGCTTCGACCCCGCCGACAAGGGCTTCTACCAGGGCGGCGACCTCAAGGGCCTGACGAAGAAGCTCGACTACATCAAGGGCCTCGGCACCACCGCCATCTGGCTGGCGCCGATCTTCAAGAACCAGCCCGTCCAGGGCACCGGCAAGGACGCGAGCGCCGGCTACCACGGGTACTGGATCACCGACTTCACCCAGGTCGACCCGCACTTCGGCACCAACGCCGACCTGGAGAGGCTGATCGACCAGGCCCACGCCAAGGGCATGAAGGTCTTCTTCGACGTCATCACCAACCACACCGCCGACGTCGTCGACTACCAGGAGAAGACGTACGACTACCTCTCCAAGGGCGCCTTCCCCTACCTGACGAAGGACGGCGTCCCCTTCGACGACCGCAGCGCCACCGCGGGCGGCGGCACCTTCCCGCGCGTCGACGCGGACTCCTTCCCGCGCACCCCCGTCGTCCCGGCCGAGAAGAAGAACCTCAAGGTCCCGGCCTGGCTCAACGACCCGACGATGTACCACAACCGGGGCGACTCCACCTTCGCCGGCGAGTCCTCCCAGTACGGCGACTTCGTCGGCCTGGACGACCTGTGGACCGAGCGCCCCGAGGTCGTCGAGGGGATGGAGAAGATCTACCAGCGCTGGGTGCGCGACTTCGACATCGACGGATTCCGCATCGACACCGTCAAGCACGTCGACACCGCGTTCTGGACCCAGTGGGCCACCGCGCTCGACGAGTACGCGGCCGAGCGCGGCCGCGACGACTTCTTCATGTTCGGCGAGGTCTACTCCGCCGACCCGGCGATCACCGCCCCGTACGTCACCGAGGGCCGCCTCGACGCCACGCTCGACTTCCCCTTCCAGGACGCCGCCCGCGCCTTCGCCTCCCAGGGCGGGTCCGCCGACAAGCTGGCCAACCTCTTCGGCCAGGACTACCGCTACACGACCGACAAGGCCAACGCCTACGAGTCGGTGCCCTTCCTCGGCAACCACGACATGGGCCGCTTCGGCACCTTCCTCAAGCAGGACAACCCGAAGGCCGGCGACGCCGAACTCCTCGCCCGCTACCGGCTCGCCAACGAGCTGATGTTCCTCACCCGCGGCAACCCCGTCGTCTACTACGGCGACGAGCAGGGCTACACCGGCGCCGGCGGCGACAAGGACGCCCGCCAGACCCTCTTCGCGTCGAAGACCGCCGACTACCTCGACGACGACCAGCTCGGCACCGAGCGCACCCACGCCACCGACGCGTACGACCCGACCCACCCCCTGTACCGGCAGATCGCCGCCCTGTCGAAGCTCACCCGCGAGCACCCCGCGCTCCGCGACGGCGTCCAGGAGCAGCGGTACGCCGAGGGCTCCGTCTACGCCTTCTCCCGTACCGACGCCCGCGCCAAGACCCCGTACGTCGTCGCCGTGAACAGCTCCACCGAGGCGAGGACCGTCGAGATCCCCACCGGTTCGGCGGGCACGGCGTTCACCGCGATCCACGGCGGCGACGCCCGGGTCACCAGCTCCGGCGACACGAAGATCAAGGTGACCGTCCCGGCGCTCGGCTCCCTCGTGCTGAAGGCCGACATGCCGCTCGGCGCGCCCGCCGCCACGCCCACGATCACGCTCAAGGCGCCCGCCGCCGGGGCCACCGGCACCGTCGAACTCTCCGCCGACGTCACCGGCGGACAGCTCAACCGCGTCGTCTTCGCCGCCCAGACCGGCACCGGAAAGTGGCAGGTCCTCGGCTCCGCCGACCACGCCCCGTACAAGGTCACCCAGAAGGTCACCGCCCCCGCCGGAACGGCCCTGCGCTACAAGGCCGTCGTCATCGACAGCGCGGGCCGCACCGCGAGCGCGACCGCCGCGACCACCAGCGGCGCCCCGGCCGTCGAGCAGCCGCCGACCGCCACCCAGCGGGACTACGCGATCGTCCACTACAAGCGTCCCGCCGGGGACTACGACGACTGGGGCCTGTACACCTGGGGCGACATCGCCGAGGGCGAAGGCACCACCTGGCCCGCCGGGAAGCCCTTCACCGGCCGAGACGCGTACGGCGCCTTCGCCTACGTCAAGCTCAAGCCCGGCGCCTCCTCGGTCGGCTTCATCGCCGTGAACAAGGACGGCGTCAAGGACACCGACGCCGACCGGACCGTCGACCTGTCCAAGACCGGCGAGGTCTGGATCGAGCAGGGCAAGTCCGAGGTGTCGAACGCCGCGCCCGAGGGCGCCTACCCGCCGCAGGACACCACGAAGGCCGTCCTGCACCACAAGCGGGCCGACGGGAACTACGCCGGCTGGGGCCTGCACACCTGGACCGGCGCCGCGAACCCCACCGACTGGAGCAAGCCCCTGGAGCCGGTCCGCTTCGACGCCTTCGGGGCCGTCTACGAGGTCCCGCTCGCGGCCGGTGCCACGTCCCTGAGCTACATCCTGCACAAGGGCGACGAGAAGGACCTGCCCAGCGACCAGTCCCTCGACCTGAAGGCGAACGGCCACGAGGTGTGGCTGCTCGCGGGCCAGGAGAAGTACCTCCTCCCGCAGCCCAAGGGCGGCGGCGCGGCCCTCGACCTCACCAAGGCGCAGGCCGTCTGGATCGACGCGACCACGCTCGCCTGGAACGGCAGCGACGCCGCCGCCTCCAGCATGCTGCTCGCCTCGCGCGACGGCTCGGTCAAGGCCGAGAACGGGACCCTCACCGGCGACCGCCAGGTGCTGCGCCTGAACCGGACGCAGCTCACCGACGCCCAGAAGGCCGCCTTCCCGCACCTGAAGACCTACGGCGCCTTCACCGTCGACCCGCGCGACCGCGACCGGATCCGCGAGGCCCTCAAGGGCCAGCTGGTCGCCGCCCAGTACGCGGCGAACGGAGCCGTCCTGACCGCGACGGGCGTCCAGATCGCAGGAGCCCTGGACTCCCTCTACGCGTCGAAGGCGACCGGCAAGGCACTCGGCCCGGTCTTCCGCGACGGCCGCCCCACGCTCTCCCTCTGGGCCCCCACCGCCCAGTCCGTCGCCCTCGAACTCGACGGAAAGGCCGTGCCCATGCGCCGCGACGACGCCTCCGGCGTCTGGTCGGCCACCGGCACGCGCGCGTGGACGGGCAAGCCGTACCGGTACGTGGTGAAGGTCTGGGCCCCCAGCGTCCAGCAGATCGTCACGAACAAGGTCACCGACCCCTACGCCACCGCCCTGACCGCCGACTCCACCCACAGCCTGGTCGTCGACCTCGCGGACCCGAAGCTCGCGCCGAAGGGCTGGACCGGCCTGAAGAAGCCGGCCGCCGTCCCGCTGCGTGACGCCCAGATCCAGGAACTCCACGTCCGCGACTTCTCGATCGCCGACAGCACGGCCGTCCCGGCCCACAAGGGCACGTACCTCGCCTTCACCGACGCGGGCAGCAAGGGCTCGCGCCACCTGAAGGCCCTGGCCGACTCCGGCACGTCGTACGTCCACCTGCTCCCGGCCTTCGACATCGGCACCATCCCCGAGAAGAAGTCCGACCAGACCGCCCCCGCCTGCGACCTGTCGGTCTACGCCCCCGACTCCGAGGAGCAGCAGGCCTGCGTGGCCGCCGCGGCCGCCAAGGACGCCTACAACTGGGGCTACGACCCGCTGCACTACACCGTCCCCGAGGGCTCCTACGCCACCGACCCGAACGGCACCCGCCGCACGGTCGAGTTCCGGCAGATGGTCCAGTCCCTCAACGGCGCGGGGCTGCGCACGGTCATGGACGTGGTCTACAACCACACCGTCGCCGCGGGACAGTCGGACAAGTCCGTCCTCGACAGGGTCGTCCCCGGCTACTACCAGCGGCTCCAGGCCGACGGCTCCGTCGCCACCTCCACCTGCTGCGCCAACACCGCGCCCGAGAACGCCATGATGGGCAAGCTCGTCGTGGACTCGGTCGTCACCTGGGCCAAGCAGTACAAGGTGGACGGCTTCCGCTTCGACCTCATGGGCCACCACCCGAAGGAGAACATCCTCGCCGTCCGCAAGGCGCTGGACGCGCTGACCGTCGCGAAGGACGGCGTCGACGGCAAGGCGATCGTCCTCTACGGCGAGGGCTGGAACTTCGGCGAGATCGCCGACGACGCCCGCTTCGTCCAGGCCACCCAGAAGAACATGGCCGGCACCGGCGTCGCGACCTTCTCCGACCGGGCCCGCGACGCCGTCCGCGGCGGCGGCCCGTTCGACGAGGACCCAGGCGTCCAGGGCTTCGCCTCGGGCCTGTTCACCGACCCCAACTCCTCGGCCGCCAACGGCACGCCGGAGCAGCAGAAGGCCCGCCTCCTGCACTACCAGGACCTGATCAAGGTGGGTCTGAGCGGCAACCTCGCCGACTACTCCTTCACCGACACCTCGGGCCGTACGGTCAAGGGAAGCCAGGTCGACTACAACGGCTCCCCGGCGGGGTACGCGGCGGTCCCCGGTGACGCCCTCGCCTACGCCGACGCCCACGACAACGAGACCCTGTACGACGCGCTCGCCTTCAAGCTCCCGGCGACCACGTCGGCCGCCGACCGGGCCAGGATGCAGGTCCTCGCCATGGCGACGGCGACCCTCTCCCAGGGCCCCGCGCTCTCCCAGGCGGGCTCGGACCTGCTGCGCTCCAAGTCGCTCGACCGCAACTCGTACGACAGCGGTGACTGGTTCAACGCGATCCACTGGGACTGCCGGGACGGCAACGGCTTCGGCCGGGGCCTGCCGCCGGCGGCGGACAACAAGCCCAAGTGGTCCTTCGGGAAGCCCCTGCTGACCGCCCCGACGCTGACGGTCGGCTGCGAGCAGATCGACGGCGCCTCGGCGGCCTACCGGGACCTCCAGAAGATCCGTACGACCGAGCCGGTCTTCTCCCTCGCGACCGCCGGACAGGTCCAGGACACCCTGTCCTTCCCGCTCTCCGGCACCGACGAGACCCCGGGCGTGATCACCATGCGCCTGGGCGACCTGGTCGTCGTCTTCAACGCGACCCCGCAACGGCAGACCCAGCGGATCGCCGCCCTTGCGGGCACGACCTACGCCCTGCACCCGCTCCAGGCGACGGGCACGGACACCACGGCCAAGTCGGCGACCTACGAGACGGCCTCGGGCACCTTCACAGCCCCGGCCCGCACGGTCGCCGTCTTCAAGGCGGGCGTCACGGCCCGCTGAGCGCCTTCTCCAGGAGGGTGACCCCGTAACGCGTGCCGTCGGCGGCGAGCTTGCCCGGCTCCTCGCCGACGACCGCGTAGCCCGCGGCTTCGTAGTACGTACGGAGCCGCGGGTTGCTCGTCACACAGTCCAGCCGGGCCACACCGCGTCCACCGGCCGCGATCCGCTCCTCGGCGTGCGCGAGCAGCGCACGTCCTGCGCCGGTGGGGGCGGCCTCCCGGTCGGTCATCAGGCGGTGGACGTACCCCGCGACCGGCGGCTGCGGGCCCCAGGCCTGCTCGTCCTCCCACCACAGCTCGTACGCGCCGACGGCGCGGCCGTCGCGCTCCATCAGCCAGACCTCACCCGCCGCTATGCGGGAGCGGAAGTGCTCGGCGCTCTTGCCGCCGGGCTGCCACTGGTCGATCCCGTTCCGGACCATCCACCGCGCGGCCCCGTCGTGCAGGCCGACCAGAAGATCGAGATCGTGATCGCCCGCCTGCCGGAAAGTCGTCTGTGCGTTCATGGCGGTCACCGTACGGCGCCGCCCGGTGCTAGCTCTGACCGCCCTGCGCCGGTACCCGCGGCACCAGCGTCATCAGTCGGGTGACCAGCTCGCCGAACGGGCCGTCCGACGGCTCGTCGGCGAGCATGCGGATCAGGATGTCCGCCATCTCCGGGTCGTACGCGGCGCTCACCGCCGCGAGGGCCGCGAAGTCGTGGACCAGCTGGAGTTCCAGCTCCGCGCGCGGCACCCGGCGGCCGTCGAGCCAGATCAGGGCCGTCGACTCGGCGAGCGACACCCAGGAGCGGACGACCAGTTCGAGCCGGGCCGAGGGGGTCGCCACCTCCAGGTGGGCCAGGATCTGCTCGTAGGCCGCCTGACGGACCTCGTCGATCATCGCGTTCGTCGTGGAGGAGCCCACCGCCGGGCCGCCCCGCATCAGCGCCGCGAAACCCGGGCCGTGGTCGTCGACGAAGTCGAAGAACCGGCCCATCACCCGCAGCAGCCGCGCGCCAAGGGGCCCCTGCGGCGGCTCCAGGAAGCGGGCGGCCAGCTCGTCCGCCGCCCGCCGCAGCGCCGCCTCGTACAGGCTCTGCTTGCCGGGGAAGTAGTGGTAGACCAGCGGCCGCGAGATCCCCGCGGCCGCGGCGATCTCGTCGATGGAGACCTCGTCGGGAGAGCGGTGGCTGAACAGCTCCAGAGCCACCCCGATCAGCTGCTGCTTGCGCTCCTCGACGCCCATCCTGCGGCGCACTCCGGTCGTCATGCGAACAGCCTAACGGGCGTCCGATACGCTCCCTCGACATGAGCACATCCGGTCTGAGCCCGAAGCAGGCACGCCAACTGCGGATAGCCGCCGCCTCCGTTCTGCTGGTCACCATGGCCGTGGTCCTGGCGATCCGGCTCGCCAGCAGGACATCCGTCCTCGTCGTCGGCGTGTACGGGCTCGCGATGATCCTCTGCGGCGTCGTGATCGAACTCTCCCGCAACGGCCGTACGCGCCTTGGCACCTGGCTCCTGGTGGGCGGCCTCGCCGCCGCCCTCGCCTTCGACTGGCTGATCCTGCCGTGACCCCGGTCTCCTGGAGGTCCAGGACCAGCTAGAGGTCAAGGACCAGCCGCTCCCCGGCGCACCGCGAGACGCAGATCAGCATCGAGCCGGACCGCTCCGCATCGCCGAGCAGCTCGTCCCGGTGGTCGATCTCGCCCTCCAGGACCCGCTGTTGGCAGGTGCCGCAGAAGCCCTGCTCGCAGGAGTACGCGACCCCGGGCACCGCGTCCCGGACGGCCGCGAGGACCGACTGGTCGGCGGCCACCGTCACCGTACGCCCGGAGCGGCGCAGTTCGACCTCGAACGGGCCGCCGGCCGTGGCGGCGGCGGAGAAGCGCTCCAGGTGCGGGGTCCTGCCCTCGGGCAGCGCGGCGGCCACCGCCGCCATCAGCCCCTCCGGCCCGCAGCAGTAGACCGCGGCCTCCTCGGGGAGACCGGCGAGGAAGTCCAGGTCGGGGCGGCCCGACTCGTCCTCGGGGACCACCGTGACCCGGGTCCCGCCGCCGAGCTTCTCGATCTCGTCGACGTACGGCAGGGTCGCGCGGCTGCGCCCGCAGTACAGCAGCCGCCAGTCGGCCCCCGCCGCCTCCGCCGCGCGCACCATCGGCAGCACGGGCGTGATCCCGATGCCGCCCGCCACGAAGACGTACGCCGGGGCCTCGACGAGCGGGAAGCGGTTGCGCGGCCCGCGGATCTCGATCTCCGTGCCCACGTGGAGCTGCTCGTGGACCTCGCGCGAGCCGCCCCGGCCGTCCTCGATGAGCCGGGTCGCCACCGTGTACGCGTCGGTCTCGGCCGGGTCCCCGCACAGCGAGTACTGCCGGACGAGCCCGGAGGGCAGCACCAGGTCGATGTGGGCGCCCGGCTGCCAGGCCGGCAGGCCGGTGCCTTCGAGACGGAGCCGGACCACCCCGTCGGCGGGCTCGCCGCGTTCGGTGACCTGGACCCTGCGGGTGACGGTCGCGAGCCTGCCACGGCCCGAGACCGGCTCGTCCAGGGTGGGCATCGGCCAGAGCGGAGCCGCTTCGATCCGGCGGCGCGCGGCGCGCTTGGCGAGGACCGCCGCCCCGGCGATCAGGACGACGGTACGCAGACGGGGCATGTCAGCGGCCTCCGTTGGCGCCGGGGGAGTTGGCCAGGTACGCGACGGCCTGGGCCGTGTTCCCCTCCTGGGAGGGGTGGTAGTCGCGGCTGAGGTAGCGCGGGACGGCCCGCAGCAGGTCGGGCGTGGACGGCAGCACGCCCTCCCGGCCCTTGCGGACCAACTGGCCCACGGAGGCGCGGCCGTTGACGAGCGTCGGGTCGTTCTCCATGAAGAAGCGGGTGCCGCGCTGCCAGAGGAAGACCATCGCGGTGAAGGCGGTGGCCCAGGTGCGGGCGCGCCGCCGGTAGCCCCCGTCGAGGTGCATGAACAGCTCGAAGGCCACCGAGCGGTGCTCGACCTCCTCCGCGCCGTGCCAGCGCAGCAGGTCCAGCATCGTCGGGTCCGCGCCCCGCCGGTCCAACTCCTCCGCGTTCAGAACCCAGTTGCCGAGGAAGGCGGTGTAGTGCTCGATGGCGGCGATGAGCGCGACCCGCTCCATCAGCCACCAGCGGCGCGGCCGACCGGGCGGCAGGGTCCGGTCGCCGAGCAGCTTCTCGAAGAACCAGTCGACCTGAGCGGTGTACGGAGTGGGGTCCAGGCCCAGCTTCTTGAGGTGCGGGAGCACGTCGTCGTGGGCCTGGGAGTGGACGGCCTCCTGGCCGATGAACCCGATGACGTCGGTACGCAGCCGGTCGTCGGTGATGAACGGCAGCACCTGCTTGTACACGTGCACGAACCAGCGTTCGCCGGCCGGGAGCAGCAGGTGCAGCACGTTCATGGTGTGGGTCGCGAAGGGGTCGCCGGGAACCCAGTGGAGCGGGGTCTCCTCCCAGTCGAAGGAGACCTTGCGGGCCTTGAGCTCGATGTGCTCCGACGCCACCGGTGCAGGCTGCGTATTAGACATGCCGTCAATGTACTGAGGGGTAAGCAGTTGGCAACAGGGTCGTGCACGAGATTTCCGACCCCGCCCGAAGCCCCGGAACACGCCTCACCCGAGGCCCCGGAACACGCCCCGCCCGAGGCCCGAGAACACCTCCGGGCCGAAGTCCCCGAACACCCACGGGCCGAAGCCCCCCGGAACACCCCCTCCGGCGCAAGGCCCTACCGCAGCGCCCCCACCCGCGTCCCGTTCGACAGCGTGCCGTCGAGGTCGGCGCGGGCGCCCGCCTTCGCCCGTACCGCGAGCAGCCGGCCCTCGGCCTCGCCCTTCACCCCGCCCGTGGTCCGCAGCGAGGTGAACTCCCCGCTGCCCGCCGCCAGGACGTACCAGTGCCCGCTCTTCGCCTGCCAGAGCACCCCCGCGAGGACCCGCGGCTCGCGCACCCCGCACGCCGGTGACTCCTCGGCCCGCGCCACGACGGCCGCCGCCACCCCGGGCGCCGGGACCTGGAACTGGGCGAGCACCCGGCTCCCCGAGCCCCGCCAGGTCTCCGCCCGCGCGCACACCCAGGCCGCTCGGCCCTCGCCCTCCGGCAGCCGCTGCTGGGCGAACGCCCAGGCGTTCACCGACCGCACCCCGTGCGAGCGGACCGCCGTCAGCCGACAGGCCGCCCTCGCCCACAGCTCCCGCGCGGACCCACCGGACGCGTCCTTCCCGGTCACGTCCTTCGGAGTCGAGGGCGGCCCCGAGGTCAGCCGGGCAGGCGCCAGTTCACCGAGGTCGGCAAGGAGCCGGACCCCGGTCGCGTCCCGGACCTGGAGGGTGTTCCACGCCGTGCACCCCTGGGCCTGCGCCGGGCTGAGCAGCGGCTCGGTCACCCCGTCCGCGTCGCGGCCGAGCCGCCAGGGCTCCTTGGCCGGCGCCAGCAGGTCCCGTACGGCCGTCTCCCGCACCCAGGGCGCCGTCAGATAGCGGACGTTGGCCGTCGTGCGGGAGAGGACGAGCGCCGCCGAACCGATCGCGTCCGCCCCGTCGGTCCGCGCGAAGTCCAGGGCGGCACCGGCCGTCCCCGCCCGCGGCTCCGCGTACCGGACGGCCCGCAGCCCGTCGTGGAGCAGCACGATCCGCGAGCCGTCGACCTCGCCCGCGTAGAGCAGTTGGGGCGAGCCCATCGGGGGACCCACCGGCGTGCCCGGCGTCGCCGACGACCGCACCGACGGGCCCGGCCTCGCCCACACCGCGAGCGCCCGGCGCAGTAGCGCCCGGTCGTCCGCGAGGGCGCCCCTGACCGGCCAGACCGAGAAGTCCGTCCGCGTCGAGACCTGCCAGTACCCGGCGGGGACGCGTCTCAGCTTCGCCGGGTCGAGCGCCGCCTCGGCCGCCGGATTGCGGGCGTACGAGGGCGCCGCGGCGCCACCGCGCCCCCAGCCGTCGCCGGGCAGCCCGAGGAGCGTCCCGCACACCAGGGCGGCCGCGAGGGCGGCGAGCGCCGCCCGGCCGTGCTGCCTGCGGCGCATCAGATCGGGCGGCCGGGCCTGGAGCGAGCAGGGATCGAACTCGGGCGAGTCGAGGAGGGCGTAGAGCGCGGGCACCTCGTCCGCGTCCGCGAGCGCCGCCCGCGCCTCGTCCCGTGCCACCCCGGCCGCCCCGAGCACCCGCAGCACCTCCGCGTCCCCCTGCCGCTCCAGGCCCCGCAGCACGTACACCGCGCGGGCCGGACCGGAGAGAGCGGAGAGCCGCTGGTCCAGGGCCAGTTCGTCGGCGCCGCCCGCGCGCGGGAACAGCCGCAGCCCCCACACCTGCGGGAGCAGCGGCGGGAACTGCGCCCGCCGGGGCAGCGCCCGGCGCCACAGCGGCAGCCCCGCGATCAGCGCCTGCCGCAGCACCTCGCCCCGTACGTACGCGTACCCGGGATCCACGGCGTCCTCGGCCCGGCGCGCGCCGGGGACCCCGCCGCCGGACGTCCGGCGGCGCGGCAGCGAGCCCTGGACGAGCGCGTGCGCCGTCAGCACCCGCCGGTTGCGCCCCAGCGAGGGCGGCAGCACGAGGTACGCGATCCGGACCAGCCGCTGGTAGTGCTCGACGAGCGCGGCCTCGGCCTGTTCGACATCGACCGGGTCGCGGGGCGAGCCGAGGGGGGAGGCGTCGAGTTCCTGGGTGCTCACATTCAGCAGAACGAGCGAATGGTGCGATGGTCACCTCGGAGGCGTGGGCCGAACGGCTCAGACGTCGTACACCGTGAGCCGCTCGCGGATCACGTCCGTCACCGCGTCGGGGACGCCGAGCCCGTCCCGTACGTACGCCTCCATCGAACCGTGCCGCACCGCGACCTCGTCGAGCGCCGCCTCCAGGTACTCCGGGACGACCCCGATCAGGGCGAGGGCCAGCTCGGGGTCGCCGCCCTGTGCCGTGAACCCCTCGATCATCGGCGCGAAGGCCTGCCGTACCGCCGGATTGACCGACAGGTACTCCGCCATGACCGTCTTCTCGTCCGCGCCGAGCAGCGTCAGGACGATCGTCGCCGCCCAGCCGGTGCGGTCCTTGCCCGCCGTGCAGTGGAAGAGCAGCGGCCCGCCGCGCGGATCGCCCAGCTCGGTGAGGAACGCCCGGTAGGCGAGGCGGGCGGAGTCGGTCGACACGAAGGCCCGGTACGTGCCGGTGAAGGCCTGCTGGGCCCGGCCCCCGCCGAGGGCCTGCTCGGCCAGCATCGGGTTGGTCAGGAGGGACTTCAGCTGGGCGGCGGGCGGCAGGCCGCTGGCGGCCAGATGGTCGGCGAGCACGTCGGCGAGGAGCAGCCGGCCGCCCGGCGGCAGGTTGTCGGGGCGGTCCGCCCGCTCGTGCGCGGTACGGAAGTCGACGACGGTACCGATGCCGAGGGCGGCCACGGACGGCTCGTCGGGGTCGAGCCGGTCGAGCTGCGCGGAGCGGAAGAGCCGGCCCGAGCGCACGCTGCGGCCCCGGCCCAGGGGGAGGGTGCCCAGGTCGCGGAGGTTGGCGACGGTGGCGGCGGGGATGGCGGGCATGGCGTCGACTCCTCCGGATCGGTCCCTCAGGGCGGTGCGGCATAAAGGGCATAACCTACCAAACCGTAACCGATCGGATTCCGCTCACCCGGACGCGACCGGGCGGGCAGGATGGGCGGATGCTGATGCGTACGCGACGAACAGCAGCGGTGGCCGCGATCCTGCTCGCCCTGGCGGCCTGCGAGTCGGCGCCGGGGTCGGCGCCGGGGCCTGCGTCCGGGTCGGCGCCCGGATCGGCGCCCGAGGAGGCGATCGGCACCCTGGAGCAGATCGCCGAGCGCGCCGTGTGCGCCCCGGAGGTGCAGACGGACGCGGCGGAGCTGCGTCAGGCGAAGTGCGCCACGGACGACGGGACGTACGTCCTGACCACCTTCGCGACCGACCGCGGGCAGCGCGAGTGGCTCAACGAGGCGAAGGACTACGGCGGTTCCTACCTGGTCGGCCGCAAGTGGACGGTCTCGGGCGAGGCGGCGACGGTGGAGCGGGTACGGCTGCGGCTCGGCGGCCGCGTCGAGACCACCGAGCCGCACGGGGCACATCCCTCGGGTACGGCTACGGGGCCGGATGCGGGGCCGGGTACGGGGCACCACTAGCGTCCGCGTTTCCCTTCGGGGCGCTTCCCGAGACACCTATGCTCGAGATCATGACCGCGCAGCCTCCGGAGCCGATACGGCCCGCCGTTCCCCCGGGACAGCTCCGTGCCTCGCACGACGACAGGGAAGCCGTGGTGGAACGGCTGCGCGACGCGGCGGCCGAGGGGCGCCTCGACTTCGACGAGCTGGACGAGCGGCTGGGGCTGGCGCTGACGGCGAAGACCCACGCCGAGTTGGCCGTCCTGACCGCGGACCTGCCGGCGCCCGAGTCCGCGTCCGCCTCCGCAGCGGCGGGAAGCCTCCCGCCGCTGCTGCTCAAGGGCGGGCTGAACGGCGCGTCCCGGGGCCCCGGGCGCTGGGAGGTTCCCGCGCGCGTGATCGCCCGCGGCGGTCTGGGCGGCGTGAAGATCGACTTCAGTCGGGTGGAGTGCCGTCTCCCGGAGGTCGAGGTGGAGGCGTACGGAGAGGCGGCCGGGGTGACCGTGATCGTCCCCGACGGCTGGGCGGTGGACACCGGCGGGATGGATCCCGGCATCGGCGGCCTCAAGGACAGGACCACGGGCGACCGGCTTCCGGGAACGCCGCTGATCCGGCTCACCGGCTCCGGCGGCATGGCGGGAGTGGTCGTCCGCCACCCCAACCGCCGGGAGCGGCGCAAGCTGGAGAGCAACCCGAAGGGCCGCTGACCGCTGTCTCCTCGGTGAGCGCGACCGAGGAGACACGCGCGCGGCGAGCGGCAGCGGCGCCGACGGCCGGCGACGGAGCTACGCGCACCGGCGGAGCTACGCGCGCCGACGGAGCTACGAGCACCGGCGGCCGCTGTTGACGCAGTCCACCACCCTTCGCATCAGCCGCTGGTCGAAGACGTTGATGAAGTCGCCGTGGTCCGTGATCGGCTTGTGCAGCTGCTCGGGGAACGAGTCGACGGCGAATCCCGGCCCGGGAGGCACGTCGTAGACGATCCGCTGGACGAGCTGCGGGATGGCGCGGAAGCCCTTGCCGCACCGCCCGCTCGCCGGGTCGGCGAAGGCCACGTGGGTGCGGTGGTTGGCGCTGTCGGTGTTCCGGCCGTCCCAGCAGCTCTGGAAGCGGAAGGTCCGGACCACCTTGCTGCCCTGCGGGCAGATCGGGTACTTGTCCTTCAGCTGGCGGTTCTCGAACCCGGTGCAGGACCAGGAGGCGTTGGCGTTCGCGTCTCCGTTGGTGAAGGCCTTGGCGTCGCCCGTGATGATCCGCAGGAAGCGCGGCATCGCCGTGACCTTGGAGACCGGGCTGCCGACGAAGTTCAGCGTGACCTGCGCGGGCGTCTGGATCTCGCCCACGTTCTGGTCCTTGCCGCCGCCGTCCGCGTTCGCGTCGTCCTCGGCCCGGCCGTTCTGGAGCCGCAGCACCGGCCAGTAGTACGTGGACCGGTCGCCCTGGTTGCGGCACGTGGTCCGGCCCCTGGCGAGGTCACGGTCGCTCGCGAACGCGTCGTTGGCCTGGTTGCCGACGTAGTCGTGCATGTGGTGGGCGCCGTTGCTCACCCCCGGCGCGACGATGACGTTGTCCGGGTTGAACTTGCCGTTCTTGTTCCGCCCGCAGTCGGTGACGAACGAGCCGCGCGAGCCGCCCCGGCGCTGCGGGGGAAGGTTCACGTTGGGCCGTACGGACCGGATGTCGACGAAGTCGGCGGCCTCGGGGCCGTTCCCCGACTGGCCCTGGCCCTGCCCGTTGCCCCCGCGGCCACCCCCGCTCGGCTCGTCGTCGGCGCGCAGGGTGCACGGCGCGAGCCCGTCGAGCGGCTCGCCCACCGACTGCCCGATCCGCTGGAGCACCGGGAGCCGCTCGCCCTCCAGCGGGTCCAGGATCTCCCGCTCGGCGAAGTCCGGGTCGCTCTCCACCTGCTCCCGGTCGTCGGCGAGCCGCTGGTAGGCGGCGGTGATCTGACTGTCGAGGGCGGCGAGTTCGCGGTCCACGGTGTCCCGCGCCGCCTCCGGTACGTCGGTCAGCTCCTCGGCCGCGTCGGGGCAGTCGATGGTGGAGACCGCGTTCCGTACGTCGGGCGGCGGCCGGTCGCCTCCGCCCCCGCCCTCGTCGGCCGAGGCGTAGACATTGACGGCGACCAGCCCGCCCGCCCCCAGGATCAGGGCGACGGAGGCGGCCACTACTCGTTTCGCGCGTGTCGAACGTTTTCGTGTGCGTCGCATGGGACTCCATACGCACGCCACGCCCCACGCGTTCAGCCTCAGCGATGCGGACGTTCGTTCGACCCTCTGATCAGGGAGGCGGTCTCCCGCTTCCGGCGGCGGGATGTCACCATGGCCGAATCATGACGGACACCCGGTCGCCGATACGCGCCCTGAGAGCCGCGCTCTTCGCGGCGGTGTGTGTCGTATTGGCAGCAGTGGGGCATTCGTCCATGTCTGCGCACGAGATACCGGCGGGTTCGCTCTCCGTGGCCTTCGTCGTCACCGGCTTGCTCGCGTGGTGCGCGGGTGGCCGACGGCGCGGCGCCGCGGCCATCGCGGGCGGCCTCGCGGCCGTCCAGACCGCGCTGCACCTGATCTTCTCGGCCGGCCAGTCGCACGGCGGCGGTACGGCCGGGCACACGGCCATGGACCACGCGGCCGGGTTGGGGGACACGGCCACGCGGCCCGACCCCGCCATGGCGCACACGGCGATGGACCCGGCGACGGGCTCGGTCATGGAGATGACGACGGGCTCGGCCATGGAGACGACCACGGGCTCGGCCATGGAGACGACCGTGGCCTCGGTCGTCGAGACGGCCGTGGCCGCCGTCGGGAGCCAGTCCTCCCTCGGCATGCTCGCCGCCCACCTCCTCGCCGCCCTCTTCTGCGGCCTCTGGCTCGCCAGGGGCGAGGCCGCGCTCTTCGCGCTCGCCCGCACGGTCGCCGCGCTCGCCTTCACCCCGCTGCGCCTGCTGCTCGCCGTCGTCCGCGTCCCCGAGCTTCCCCGGTCCGTACGCCCCCGGCCGCGTACCCCGCGCCGCCCGCACGGCGTCGTCCTCGCGCACAGCCTCTCCCGGCGCGGCCCGCCCCGGCTGCCCGTACCCCGCGCCGCCGCCCTCGGAGCACACGTCTGACCCGGGGGCGATTCCCCCTGTCGACACCGACTCCCAGGACAGCCATGACCATCGACGATCTCGCGCGCCCGGAATCCGCCGACGCGCCCACCGACAGATCCACCACCCCCTCCACCCGCCCCGGGACCTGGAGCGCCCTGCGCCCCCTCGTCCTGCGCCTGCACTTCTACGCGGGCGTGCTCATCGCCCCCTTCCTGCTCGTCGCCGCCGCCAGCGGACTGCTCTACGCGCTCTCCTTCCAGGCCGAGAAGGTGATCTACGCGCACGAGTTGGAGGTCCCCGTCGGGAAGGAGGTCCTGCCGCTCTCGCAGCAGGTCCACGCCGCCACCAAGGTGAACCCCGAGGGCACCGTCACCGCCGTCTGGCCCTCCGCCGAGGACGGCGCCACCACCCGCGTCCTCATGGCCGACCCCGACGTCCCCGAGGGCACGTCCCTCGCCGTCTTCGTCGACCCGTACACGGGCGAGGTCCGGGGCCAGCTCCCCAGCTACGGCAGCTCCGGCGCGCTCCCGCTGCGCACCTGGATCGACGAACTCCACCGCGACCTGCACCTGGGCGACCTCGGCCGCAACTACAGCGAGCTGGCCGCCAGCTGGCTGTGGGTGATAGCCCTCGGCGGCCTGGCGCTCTGGATCGGCCGGCGCCGCAAGAACCGCCGTGAGCTCTTCGTACCGGAGCGCGGCCCCAAGTCCCGCCGCCGCACGCTCTCCTGGCACGGCACGGTCGGCCTGTGGGCCGTCGCCGGTCTCGTCGTGCTCTCCGCGACCGGTCTGACCTGGTCGCGGTACGCGGGCGAGAACATCGGCGCGGTCCAGGACCAGCTGGGCGGCGCGACCCCGACCGTCTCCGCGACGCTCGCCGGCGCGGGCGACGGCGGCTCGGAGCACGAGGGCCACGACATGAGCGGCCACACGGCCGCCCCCAAGGGCCCGGACGTCGGCATCGACAAGGTCGTCGAGGCGGCCGCCGCGAAGGGCATCGAGGGGAAGATGTCCGTCGTCCTGCCCTCCGAGGGCAAGGGGTACGTCGTCAAGGAGACCGACACCCAGTTCCCGGTGCACCTCGACTCGGTCGCGGTGAACCCGGCCGACGGCACGGTCATGGACGAGCTGCGGTTCACCGACTACCCGGTGCTCGCCCAGCTCACCCGCTTCGGCATCGACATGCACATGGGCGTGACCTTCGGCCTGGTCAACCAGCTGGCCCTGGCGGCCCTCGCCCTCGCGCTCATCCTGCTGATCCTCTGGGGCTACCGCATGTGGTGGCTCCGCCGCCCCGGCCGCCCGGTCGCGCGCGGGGCGTGGCGCAAGGTTCCGCCGACCATGCTGCTGCCGCTGCTCGCGACGACCGCCCTCGTGGGCTGGTTCGTCCCGATGCTCGGGCTCAGCCTGGTGGCGTTCCTGGCCGTGGACCTCGCCCTCGCCCTGGTGGCCAGGGCGAAGGCGAGGAGCGAGAAGTCCCGCGCGGCCTGATCAGGGCGCGTACTTGTAGCCGACCCGCCGCACGGTCTGGATCGTGTGGCGGTGCTCGGCGCCCAGCTTGCGGCGCAGCCGCGCCACATGGACGTCGACGGTCCGCCCGTCGCCCACGTGCCCGTACCCCCACACCGTGGTGACCAACTGGTCGCGGGTGTGCACCCGGTGCGGGTGGGCGACGAGGTGGGAGAGCAGTTCGAACTCCAGGTACGTGAGGTCCATCTCGGCGCCGTCCACATGGGCCACGCGCCGGGCGGAGTCGATCGTCACGGGCCCCTGCTCGTCCTCCGGGACGGCGGGGGCCCCCGGCGTCAGGGGCGCCTGCTGGTCGGCGGGCAGCAGCACGAGGTACCCGACCATCGGCGGCCGCCCGGGCAGCGTCGGCAGGGCGTGCGGCGGTGCGGGCAGCAGGGTGGCGCCGGGCGGCAGGAACTCGGCGACCTGGGAGAGGTCGACGACCTCGTTGGGATCGACGGCTCGCAGCCGGTGCCGTCCGGGCCGGAGCGCGGCGGGGGCCGGGGCGGTGCGGGAGACGGGGAGGGCGGCGGTCTGGGTGTGGGCCATGGCAGCTCAGCTCTTTTCGCGCGAGACGGAGAAGAAGACGCAGACGTACGACGTCGTTTCGCGCGTCGGCCGAAGGCCATGGGACCGGTTCACACACCGGTCGGGGCGTTAGAGGGCCGACGCGTTCCTCACGCGCCGACAGCACCGGTCGAAGTCGTGGTGCTGCCGGGAAGGCCAGAACGGCTCGAGGTCGAAGCGACCTGTCGCGGTGTCGTTCTGGGTGATGGCCATATCCCTAGTCTACTACTCGGGAATACCCGGGACGACCCCCTGGCGGCGGCAACGCCGAAGGGGCGCCCCACCGTTCGACGGTGGGGCGCCCCTTCGGGACAGCGAGTGCGGATCAGACCTGGCCGGCCTTCGCCAGGGCCTCGCAGCAGGTGTCGACCAGGAGGCGGGTCACCGTGTACGGGTCCACGTTCGCGTTCGGACGGCGGTCCTCGATGTAGCCCTTCTGGTCCTGCTCGACCTGCCACGGGATGCGGACCGAGGCGCCGCGGTCGGAGACGCCGTAGGAGTACTTGTCCCACGGGGCGGTCTCGTGCAGGCCGGTCAGACGGTCGTCGATGCCGGCGCCGTAGTTCTTGACGTGGTCGAGCGGCTTCGAGCCCTCGCCCAGCGACTCGGCGGCGGTGATGATCGCGTCGTAGCCCTCGCGCATCGCCTTCGTGGAGAAGTTGGTGTGCGCGCCCGCGCCGTTCCAGTCGCCCTTCACCGGCTTCGGGTCGAGCGTCGCCGAGACGTTGAAGTCCTCGGCCGTGCGGTAGAGCAGCCAGCGGGCCACCCACAGCTGGTCCGCGACCTCCAGCGGCGCCAGCGGGCCGACCTGGAACTCCCACTGGCCCGGCATGACCTCGGCGTTGATGCCGGAGATGCCCAGGCCCGCCTTCAGGCAGTTCTCCAGGTGCGCCTCGACGATGTCACGGCCGAAGATCTCGTCGGCGCCGACACCGCAGTAGTAGCCGCCCTGCGGGGCCGGGAAGCCGCCGACGGGGAAGCCGAGCGGACGCTCGCCGTCGAAGAAGGTGTACTCCTGCTCGATGCCGAAGATCGGCTCCTGGGCGGCGTACTTCGCGTAGACCTCGGCCAGCGCGGCGCGCGTGTTGGACTCGTGCGGCGTCATGTCCGTGTTGAGGACCTCGCACATCACCAGGATGTCGGCGCCGCCGCGGATCGGGTCGGGGCAGACGAAGACCGGCTTGAGGACGCGGTCCGAGGCGTGGCCCTTGGCCTGGTTCGTGCTGGAACCGTCGAAGCCCCAGATGGGCAGCTCGTCCAGGGAGGCGCCCTCGCCCGGAAGGATCTTCGTCTTCGAGCGAAGCTTCGCGGTCGGCTCGGTGCCGTCGATCCAGATGTACTCAGCCTTGAAGGTCACGGGGCCTCATCCTTTGGCGTGCTGCTGCTGCGGGAGCGATGCTGCGGCTCGCGACGCTGCGAGAGCTGCGGTGTGTGTCTGTCTGCGCGCAGCTTGGCAACAAGGGATTTCCCGGTCGTTGCCCGAATGTGAACCCCGTGTTACTCAGCTTTCCTCTGTTTCCCGGACCCGTCGTGCGGTCACGTGAGCGTTGATCAGCGACCCGAATCCGGCGTTCTCCACCCGGCGCACGAGCTCCGCGTACGACGTGCCGAGCGCCTCCGCCGTCCTCCCCAGGTGCCAGTCGCAGTCCGCGAGCCGGCGCAGCAGATGGCCGCGACGGATCTGGTTCTCGGAGAGCCGGAAGGTCTTCAGGTAGACCGTCCTGCCCTTGTGGTCGGCGATCAGCTCGCCGATGTGCTGCTCCTGACCGCCCCGCAGGAACGGCGGGAGGAACCGGTACAGATCGTACGAACCCATTCGGTACACCCGCTCGTAGGCGTACGAGGTCTCCAGCAGATCGCGCGCCATCAGCCCGTCGTGCGCCTGCGCCCACGAGCGCTCCTGCGCCCGCGCCGCCGCACGCAGGTCCGCGAGCGTGCGGACGGAGCCCGCGCCGTCCCGGATGCGGGCCGTGAACTCCGGCACCTCGGCGCCGTAGAACGCGTACTGGTGGATCAGCTCCCCGTACAGGTCCTCGATGAGGGTCGGGTGGAGGGCGCGGTAGTCCCTGGGGTGGGGGACGACGAACGCGGCGGCCAGGCTGTCGGCTGCGTACAGCATGAGTCCGCACTGCCCCGGGTGGATCTCGAAGACCCGCAGCGCCTCCGCGAGCCCCGGCACGCTCCACCCCGCGTACGCCGCCTCGGCGCGCGGCGACAGACCCTGGCGGACCGCCTGCTGGGACCACTCGTCCCAGACGACGGACGGCCCGCCGAAGTGGAGCGCCAGATAGCCCTCCAGGGCGAGGTGCAGCGGCAGGAAGCGCAGCCGCTGCACGGCCCGTCCGTCCTTGCGGCGGCGCTTGGCGAGGCGGTGGTGGCCGCGGCGCACGGGAACGGCGGGCGGTTCGCCGGCCCCGAGCCGGGTGCCGTACGCCGCCGCCTCGCGCTCCTGCCCGGACCAGTCCGCGACGAAGCCGTGCGGGATGTACGAGGTGTACGTCGTACGGTCCCCGAGGTCGACGGTGTCCCAGGGGTCGGCCGCGCCGGCGCCGCCGTACACCTCGCGGTGGAGCCGCAGCCCCTCCACCGGCTCGGCCCGGACCAGCGGTACGAGCCGCACCCCGCCCCACACCTGCGAGGGCCGCACCTCCAGGCCGGTCAGATCGATCCGGGTCACCCTCGCGCCTCCTTCAGGAACAGCTCCACCCGCCGGTCCAGAAAGGCGAGCAGCTCCGCGAGCCCCGTCCGCCCCTCCGCGAACTGGGCGATCTCCACCAGCGCCGCCAGGTCCTCGGCGTCCCGGATCCCGGCCGTCGGCACGCTCGGAGCGAGCCGGCGCACCTCAAAGCCGGCCGCGTCGTATACGGGGTTCACATGGACGACGCTCGTCCGGCGCTCCGGGTCCAGCCGGGTCCGCCAGACGCGCAGCACCTCGCCTGCGAGGCCCGGCGGGGCGTTGTCCCAGCCGTCCGAGACGATCACGAGACGGTCGGGGGCGCGGCCGGCGGGTGCCTCCAGGGCGTCGATAATCCGGGCGCCCAGCGGGGTCGGCCCCCAGGGCCTGACGAGCAGCGGATCGCTGCCGCCCGAGGTCCAGTGCGCGGTGTACGCCCCCGGCGCGGCGAGTGCGTCGAGGAGGAAGTGGCAGCCGAGGGCCACGGCGAGCGGCCGGCGCCGCTTCACGGCCGAACCGGACGCGGAGTAGCTGTCGTCGAGCACCGCGGCGATCCGCCCCCACGTACCGGCGTACGGCCCCGCCACCCGCCGCGCCGCGGCCCGCAGCGCGCCCGTCAGCTCGGCGCGCCGCGCCGCCCTCTCCCCGAAGGGGAGGGAGAGGACGTAGAGCGCGAGCCGGGTCAGCGGCATCACCGTCAGATCGCCGGCCCGCTCGGTCCGCAGCCGCTCAAGGCGCGTCATCCGGGGCGCGATCCGCTCCAGGAACAGCTCGCGCGGTACGCCGTGCCGGGCCGCGAACCCCTCGGCGACGGTGAACGGCAGCTCGTACAGCGCCCCCTGCTCGTAGTGGGCGCGGCGGAAGGCGTCCAGGTACGGGTGGTCGTAGCGGACCCGGCGCCCGGGCGCGAAGAGGAAGTCGCCGCACTCGGGGTCGGGCAGGGGCACGTGCGCGTGCCGGGCGGTGGCCTTCAGGCCGGGCCGGTACTTGACGGCGTCGTGGCCGAGGTCGGCGCGGCCGGCCAGCCAGTCGCGGACGATCGCGCGCGTGCGCCGGTTGTTGACCCTGGCGGCGCGCAGGGCGCGGAAGAGCCGGTAGACCCGCTGCGGGGGCAGCGTGGCGAGCCGGGCGGCGATCAGCCGCCCCTCGGCCCGCTTCTCGTCCGGCCCGCCGGCCTCGTCGGCGGTGCGCAGCAACTGCTCGACGATCAGGGCCGCGTTGTGGTCGTTGATGTCGAGCGCGAGCGCGGCGGCGTACACGGGGCGGTGGTTGACGCGGACGTACTCGTGCAGGAAGGCGAGCGAGAGACGCTGCTCCCCGGCGGAGGAGCGGAACTCCCGCTGGCCGGTGGCGGTGACGGCGGCGTTGACGAAGAGCAGGACGTCCTCGGCGGCGATGAGGTCGGCGTACGTCTCCGTCATGGGGTCCTCGCGTGGGTGGGGTGGCCGGCCGGGGAATGGGGGAGCGAACAGCGAAAACGTTGCTTCAAAGGCAGGTCCCGGAAGTCGCACCGGAGTCCCGCGGCCGGCACGTGCAACGTAACACCGGGGGAGGGCGGGCCTGCCACCGGATTTGCCGGACCGCGGCGGCCGGGTTGTCGTAGGCGCAGGGCAGACTGGGGGCATGACGACGCGCATCGGACTCCTCGGCACGGGCCCCTGGGCCGCACGGACCCACGCGCCCGCGCTGGCCGCGCACCCGGAAGTGGACTTCGCCGGGGTCTGGGGCCGGCGCCCGGAGGCCGCGGCGGAACTGGCCGCCGCCTTCGGCACGACGGCGTACGAGGACGAGGAGGCGCTCTTCGAGGCCTGCGACGCGATCGCCTTCGCCCTGCCCCCGGACGTCCAGTCCGCGCTCGCGCTCCGGGCGGCGGCCCGTGGCTGCCACCTCCTCCTGGACAAGCCGGTCGCGACGACGGTCGAGGCGGCGCGGCAGGTCGCCGACTTCGCCGACCTGGGCGGGGTCGCCTCGGTGGTCTTCTGCACGCTCCGCTTCGCGGAGCCGACGGCCCGCTGGATCGACGAACAGGCCGCGGCGGGCGGCTGGTTCCTCGGTGAGGCGCACTGGCTCGGCTCGCTCTTCGGTCCCGGCTCGACGAGCGCGTACGCGGCCTCGCCGTGGCGGCGCGAGAAGGGCGGCCTGTGGGACGTCGGCCCGCACGTCCTCTCGGTCCTCCTGCCGATCCTCGGCGACGTCACCGAGGTGACCGCGGCCCGGGGCCCGGCGGACGTCCACCACCTGACCCTGCGCCACACCTCGGGCGCGAGCAGCACGGCGACGCTCACGCTCTCGGCGCCCCCGGAGGCCGCGGAGGCCGCCCTCACGCTGTACGGCGAGCGGGGCAAGGCCGCGCTCCCGGCCTGGGACGGCGCGGCGGACGCCTACACCAGGGCCGTGGACGCCCTCCTGACCGCCGCCCGCACCGGCACTCCCCACCCCTGCGACGCCCACTTCGGTGCCCGGCTCACGGAGATCCTGACGCAGGCGGAGCGGGCGACGGGGACCGCGTCCGGGAGCTGACCGGCCGAGGCGCTCCTCAGGGCGTGTCCGGCCCGTCCCCGGCCGCCATGATGTCCCGTGCGCCCGTCAGGAAGCGCCGTACGGCGTCGGTCTCGGCCGGGGTGAACTCCCGCAGCAGGTCCACCGTCGCGTCGATCAGGGGCCCGAAGGAGGCCCGGCCCAGCTCCTTGGCGCTCCCCTCGACCCGGAGGAGGACACGGCGGCGGTCGCCGTCGTCGCGGACACGGGTGAGGTGCCCGAGGCGTTCGAGGCGGTCGATGACGGCGGTCGTGCCCGCGGAGTTGAGGCCGAGTCGTGCGCCGAGCAGCCCGGCGGTCAGGCCCGTTCCGGCGCGCTCGGCGTCGAGCAGGCAGATCAGCGCCCTGACGTCCGTGGGGTGCATCCCGTTGCGCGCCGCGAACTCGCCCTGCCGCATGCCGAATTCGACCGAGACCGCGCGCAGCAGATGGAAGACGTTCAGCTCCGGTGACTCTGTCAATCGACGGCCCTCCCCTCTATTATCTCGCTCAGCGAGATTATCGCCCAGCGAGAGGTTCGCGCCATGCCCACCGCCGCCGCTTCCCCCGCTTCACCCGCGTCCCCCGCCTTCCTCACGGCCTACGACGCCGTCCTCGCCCTCTGGCCGCCGGGCACCTCCACCACGGACGTGGCGACCCCGTACGGCACGACCCGGCTCCTCACCCACGGAGCCGAGGACGCCCTGCCCGTCCTCCTGCTGCCGGGCGGCGGCGCCACCGCCACCGGCTGGTACGCCATGGCAGCGGCGCTCGGCCTGACCCACCGGGTCCACGCCGTCGACCTCGTGGGAGAGCCGGGCCGCAGCACACCGGCCGCCGGTCGGCCGATCCGAACCGTCGACGACCTCACCGCCTGGCTGCACGCCCTCCTCGACGGGCTGCGCCTCGACTCCGCCGCCCTCGTCGGCCACTCCTACGGCGCCTGGATCGCCCTCCACCACGCCCTGCGGGCCCCCGAGCGCGTCGACGGTCTCGTCCTGCTCGACCCGACGAACTGCTTCACCGGCTTCCGCCCCCGCTACCTCCTCCGGGCCCTGCCCACGCTGCTGCGGCCCACCCCGGCCCGGACCGCCGCGTTCCTGCGCTGGGAGACGGGCGGCGCGGAACTCGACCCGCGCTGGCTCGGACTGCTCGCACGGGCCGCCGAGTTCCCCGGCGTCCGCCCCGTCACGGGCCCGCGCCCCACGCGCGCGGACCTCGCCGGCCTGAAGCCGCCGACGCTGCTCCTCCTCGCCGAGCACAGCCGGGCCCACGACAGCGCGCGGGTCGCCGTCCGGGCGGGGAACACGGTCCCGCACCTGGAGACGGCGACACTCGCCGGTGCCACCCACCACACGCTGCCGGCCGGCGCCCCGCCCGAGACGTACGAGCTGGTGACGCGCTTCCTCGAGGGCCGGACGTAGCCTCAGCGCGAGAGCGCGTCCCGAACCGCCTCGTCGGTCCGCCCCACCACGGCCGAACCGTCGTCGGCGGTGATGATCGGCCGCTGGATGAGCTTGGGGTGCGCCGACAGCGCCTCGATCCACCGCTCCCGGCTCGCCTCGTCACGCGCCCAGTCCTTCACGCCCAGCTCCTTCGCGACCGCCTCCTGGGTCCGCGTGATGTCCCAGGGTTCGAGCCCGAGCCGCCCCAGGACGTCCCTGATCTCGGCCGGGCTCGGCACGTCCTCCAGATAGCGCCGCACGGTGTACTCGGCGCCCTCCTCGTCCAGCAGATGCAGCGCGCCACGGCACTTGGAACAGGCCGGATTGATCCAGATCTCCATGCCCCCAACGGTACCCGGCGCGCGCCCGTCCAGTACCCCTCAAACCCGGCCTGAACAGGGGCGATTGTCAGTGGGGGCACCTAAAATAGGGGGTGAAGGTGAGGGTCCCGGGGAGGGCCCGCACCCCGCTTTTCGCCAGGAGGTCGCCCATGGCACTCGCCGTGATCCGGACACCGTCCCTCGAACCCTGGAAGCCCCTCCAGAAGCAGCCGCTCCCCGCGGGCCGCCCCCGCGAGTGGTACGTCAGCCACAACCGCCGCCTGAAGGCCATGCGCCTCGCGATCGTCCTGCTCGACGCGGGCGTCCACGACCCGGCGCGGGCGAGCAACGACAAGATACGCACGACGGCGGAGCTCACCGGCATCCACCCGCCCTCCGACACCACCTGCCGCATGGTCCGCGCCCTGATCCGCTACGGCCGCTGACCCCGGAGAGACAAGCCCGAGGCCCCGGAGAGCAGCCACGCTCCCCGGGGCCTCCCCGTTCAGCTCTCGCAGCCGACACCGTCTCCGTCGCGGTCGAGGTGCTTCGCGTAGCCCGGGTCGCCCCTGCGGATCGGAGCGGCACCGGCCGCCTTCACGGCGGTGCAGTTCTTGTAGTACACGTTGTCCGGCTCGTCCCGCGTCGGTTCAGGGGCTGCGGTCGTCGGCTTCGGCTTGGGCTTCGGGGTCGGCGAGGCCGTCGGCTTCGGTGACTCCGAGGGCTCGGGCCTGAGCTTCGTCCCGGTCGTCGCGGGGCACTTCGTGCCCGGCGCCACCAGGTGGACGTTCGGGTTCGCGGACTCCGGCACGAGCCGGGTGCCCGCCACCGGCCCCTGGAAGCAGACGATCCACGTCGTGTGGTTCGCGGGCAGGCTGACGTCGGCGTACGCGCTGTCCGCCCGCAACTCCCCGTCGATCAGCGCCTCCACGGCGGCCTCGGCCTCCGAGAACGCCGTGCCGACGACTGCGGGCATCACGATGTCCGCGGTCGGAGCCGACGTCGGGGTCGGAGTCGGCGTGGCGGTGGTCGCGGTCGGCGTGGGGCTCGCCGAGGCCGCCGTCCTCGCCTTGGCGTCGTCCTTCTTCTCCGCCGGCGCGTCGCCGAAGAACGGGACCACGAACCAGATGCCCGAGAGCGCGGTGGCCACGATCTTCTTCGTCTGGTGCCACGGACTCAGCCAGGCCAGCGCGATACCGGCGGGCGGCAGCACGACCAGGGCCGTGATGACCAGCGCCGGATGCTGCCACCAGCGCCTCCGCGCGGGCGGGGTCGGCTGGGGTCCGTAGGCGTTCGGGTACGGCTGCGGGGGCTGGTTCGGATACACGGCGGCTCCTGGCGCAAGGCCACTCGACGAGTGGCGGCGAGATGCGGAGGAATCGTAAACACCAAGTGAAGAGCGCCGCACAGGTCTTGCACAGATTGAGACGCGCGGAGCCGGCGAACGCGGAGGCCCCGCCACTCTCCGGGAGAGTGACGGGGCCTCGTGCGGCGCCGTGGCGCGTGCGTCCTAGAGGTCGAAGTAGAGCTCGAACTCGTGCGGGTGCGGGCGCAGCTGGATCGGGGCGATCTCGTTCGTGCGCTTGTAGTCGATCCAGGTCTCGATCAGGTCGGAGGTGAAGACACCGCCGGCCTGCAGGTACTCGTTGTCCGCCTCCAGGGCGTCGAGGACCGCCGGGAGCGAGGTCGGGACCTGCTGGACGTTCGCGTGCTCCTCGGGAGCCAGCTCGTAGAGGTCCTTGTCGATCGGCTCCGCCGGCTCGATCTTGTTCTTCACGCCGTCGAGGCCCGCGAGGAGCAGCGCCGAGAAGGCGAGGTACGGGTTCGAGGACGGGTCCGGCGCGCGGAACTCGACGCGCTTGGCCTTCGGGTTCGAGCCCGTGATCGGGATACGCATGGCCGCGGAGCGGTTGCGCTGCGAGTAGACCATGTTGACCGGGGCCTCGAAGCCGGGCACCAGGCGGTGGTACGAGTTCACCGTCGGGTTGGTGAAGGCCAGCAGCGACGGAGCGTGCTTGAGGATGCCGCCGATGTAGTAGCGGGCGGTGTCCGAGAGGCCCGCGTAGCCCGTCTCGTCGTAGAACAGCGGGTCGCCGTTGGCCCACAGCGACTGGTGGACGTGCATGCCCGAGCCGTTGTCGCCGAAGATCGGCTTCGGCATGAAGGTCGCGGTCTTGCCGTTGCGCCAGGCGACGTTCTTCACGATGTACTTGAAGAGCATCAGGTCGTCGGCCGCGGCGAGCAGCGTGTTGAACTTGTAGTTGATCTCGGCCTGGCCGGCGGTGCCGACCTCGTGGTGCTGGCGCTCGACCTGGAGGCCGACGTTCTCCAGCTCCAGGGAGATCTCCGCGCGCAGGTCGGCGAAGTGGTCGACCGGCGGGGCCGGGAAGTAGCCGCCCTTGTAGCGGACCTTGTAGCCGCGGTTGTCCTCGACCGCACCGGTGTTCCAGGCGCCCGCCTCGGAGTCGATGTGGTAGAAGCCCTCGTTGGCCGTGGTGTTGAAGCGCACGGAGTCGAAGACGTAGAACTCGGCCTCGGGGCCGAAGTACGCGGTGTCGGCGATGCCGGTGGAGGCGAGGTACGCCTCGGCCTTCTTCGCGATGTTGCGCGGGTCACGGCTGTACTGCTCGCCCGTGATCGGGTCGTGGATGAAGAAGTTGATGTTCAGCGTCTTGTCGCGGCGGAACGGGTCCAGGCGGGCCGTCGACAGGTCGGCGCGCAGCGCCATGTCGGACTCGTGGATGGCCTGGAAGCCGCGGATCGACGAGCCGTCGAAGGCGAGCTCCTCGGACGGGTCGAACGCCGTCGCCGGGATCGTGAAGTGCTGCATCACTCCCGGAAGGTCACAGAAACGGACGTCGACCATCTTGACGTCGTTGTCCTTGATGAACTTCTTGGCCTCGTCGGCGTTCTGGAACATCCAACTCCTCCTACTCCCGGCCCGGGGAGGGGCGGGGTTGCAGCTCGTTGTCGTGCGGCCAGTGCGGGGGCACACGCTGGACCCGACCATAGGCAGACGGGATTTCTCAAGCGTGACCCATTTGTTTCGCCCAAGTTAACCGGGCTGGGTGCGGGTCCGCTCTTCGATGTTGCTCGGCTACCCGGGCCGAAGTGATCGAAAACGGGCGCAGTACCGTTGTCCCGTGGACAACAGGGAAGCACTCGGATCATGGCTGTCCGGCCCCCGCGCGGCGGCCGAGAACGCAGGCGTCGACTTCGGTTACCGGGGTCAGCAGCTCGGGCTCCCCGAGGAGGGGCCCGGTTCGATCGCCCGCCCCGGCCGCCGGATCGGCGCCCTCGCCGTCGACTGGGCCCTGTGCATGGTGATCGCATACGGGCTCGTCACGGACGGCTACAGCCAGGCGACCGGCAACTGGGCGCTCCTCATCCTGCTCGTCCTGAGCGTGCTGACGGTCGGCACCATCGGCTCCACCCCGGGCAAGCGGATCTTCGGCCTCCGGGTCGCCTCGGTGAACGGCGGCCGGCTCGGCATCCTGCGCGTCGTCCTGCGCAGCGTCCTCGTCTGCCTCGCCATCCCGGCCCTCATCTGGGACCGCGACGGCCGCGGCCTCCACGACCGCCTCTCCGGCGCCGTCCAGGTCCGGATCTGACTGCCGTACGACGACGCTCGTAGCCGTACGACGACGTTGCTCGTGCCGTACGACGAAGGGCCCCGGAACCGATCGGTTCCGGGGCCCTTCGCTCGTCCGTGGGGTCAGCGCATCTTTCCGCCGCGCGGCATCCGCATGCCCTTCGGCATCGGACCCTTCGGCAGCGGCATGTTGCTCATCAGGTCGCCCATCGCCCGCAGTCGGTCGTTGGCCGCCGTCACCTGCGGGCCCGAGAGGACGCGCGGGAGCTTCAGCATGGTCGTACGGACCTTCTTGAGGGGCACCTGGCCCTCGCCGTTGCCCACGATGATGTCCGTGACCGGAACGTCCACGACGATCCGGGCCATCTTCTTCTTCTCGGCCGCGAGCAGCGGCTTCAGCCGGTTCGGGTTGCCCTCGGCCACCAGCACGATGCCCGCCCGGCCGACCGCGCGGTGCACGACGTCCTGGCTCTTGTTCATCGCGATGGCCGGGGTCGTCGTCCAGCCCCGCCCGACGTTCTGCAGCACCGCCGCGGCCGCGCCCGGCTGGCCCTCCATCTGGCCGAAGGCCGCCCGCTCGGCACGCCGTCCGAAGACGATCGCCATCGCCAGCAGCGCCAGGATGAAGCCCAGAATGCCCAGGTAGACCGGGTGACCGATCAGGAAGCCGATCGCGAGGAGGACACCGAGTACGACGATGCCCACGCCCGCGACGACAAGCCCGACCTTCGGATCGGCCTTTCGGGTCATCTTGTACGTGAGGGCGATCTGCTTCAGTCGCCCCTGGTTCGCAGCGTCACCGCTGCCCGTGTTTGCCTTCCTCGCCATGTCCTGAAGTTTACGTGGCCCGGGAAGCGCGGCCAGCCACGGCCTCCATCACATCCTGGGCCTCGACCCGGTCCTTCGCCCGGCGGCGGTCCTCCAGGACCGACGTCCAGGCGTTGCGGCGGGCGGTCCGCTGGCCGCCGGCGAGCAGCAGCGCCTCGACGGCCTTCAGGGCGTCGGTGACGGACGGGATGGCGGTGGCACGGACATGGGTCGCGGCCTGCATGACGGGGTCCTCCCTCAAGCATGGATGAGATGAGGTGGGGGGTGGAGCGGAGTGTGGCGCTCCCGCTGTGGCGGTGAGTGAAGCCAGGCTCACAGATTGGTGTTACCAGTGCGTGACCCGACGGTCAAACACTGATGAAACGTTGATGCGGCCATCCGTGCGCCTCCGGAAACGCTGACGCGGCCCGTACGCACCCGCTGAGCTGCGGGGTCGTACGGGCCGCGTCGGATCCGGCCACTACTTGCCGGTAACTACTTGTGCGCGAATTCACACAGTGCACGGAGGGGCGGATCCCGGCGGATCCGCCGGGGGTCAGACCGCCTGCGTCGCGTTGTCGACCGCGCCGCGCTTCTCGATCGCCTGCTGGTACAGCCGGCCCGCGCGGTACGAGGACCGCACCAGCGGGCCCGACATCACACCGGAGAAGCCGATCTCGTCGGCCTCCTCCTTCAGCTCCACGAACTCCTGCGGCTTCACCCAGCGCTCCACGGGGTGGTGCCGGACCGTCGGCCGCAGGTACTGGGTGATCGTGATCAGCTCGCAGCCGGCCTCGTGCAGCTGCTGGAGCGCCTCACTGATCTCCTCGCGGGTCTCGCCCATGCCGAGGATGAGGTTCGACTTCGTGACCAGACCGTAGTCACGGGCCTGCGTGATGACGTCGAGGGAACGCTCGTAGCGGAAGCCGGGGCGGATCCGCTTGAAGATCCGCGGCACCGTCTCGACGTTGTGCGCGAAGACCTCGGGGCGCGAGGCGAAGACCTCGGCGAGGAGCTCCGGCACGGCGTTGAAGTCGGGGGCGAGCAGCTCGACCTTCGTGCGGCCGTCGGCGCGGCCCGCCGTCTGCTCGTGGATCTGGCGCACGGTCTCCGCGTACAGCCAGGCGCCGCCGTCCTCCAGGTCGTCGCGCGCGACGCCGGTGATGGTGGCGTAGTTCAGGTCCATCGTGACGACCGACTCGCCGACACGACGGGGCTCGTCACGATCCAGCGCCTCGGGCTTGCCCGTGTCGATCTGGCAGAAGTCGCAGCGCCGCGTGCACTGGTCACCACCGATGAGGAAGGTGGCCTCGCGGTCCTCCCAGCACTCGAAGATGTTGGGACAGCCCGCCTCCTGGCAGACCGTGTGCAGGCCCTCCTTCTTCACGAGGCCCTGCATCTTCGTGTACTCGGGTCCCATCTTCGCCCGGGTCTTGATCCACTCGGGCTTGCGCTCGATGGGGGTCTGGGCGTTACGGACCTCCAGGCGCAGCATCTTGCGTCCGTCGGGTGCGACTGCGGACACGACCGGCTCCCTGTAGCTTCGATTCTTCGGCGCACACCAGGGTACGCCCGTTGTTCATGCGGTTTTGTTTACGCCTGGCCAACCTCTGGCCAGGACCCGGCATTCCCTAGGCGGAGACGGGTGCCGAGACGGGCTCGGGGGCGGCGTCGGGCGCGGGCTCGCGCTCGGGGATCTCGCGCGCCTTCAGTTCCGCGTTCTCCAGGATCTCCGTCAGGTGCCTCTCGATCACCGGAAGGACGTCCTCGATCGTGATGTCCCGGCCCAGCTCGTTCGCGAGGGAGGCGACGCCCGCGTCGCGGATGCCGCACGGGATGATCCGGTCGAACCAGGTGTTGTCCGGATTCACGTTCAGCGCGAAGCCGTGCATGGTGACGCCCTTGGCGACCCGGATCCCGATCGCCGCCAGCTTCCGGTCCTCGCGGCGCTGGCCGGCGTTGGACGGGGCGTACTCGGGACCGTTGAGGCGCGGGTCGAACTCCTCGTCGGTCAGCCGGGGGTCGAAGTCCAGGGAGAGCCCGCCGAACGCGGGGCGCTGCTCGACCGGGTCGCCGAGCACCCACACGCCGCTGCGGCCCTCGATCCGGGTGGTCTCCAGGCCGAACTCGGCGGCCGTGCGGATCAGCGCCTCCTCCAGCCGGCGGACGTGCGCGACGACGTCGACCGGGCGGGGCAGCTTCATGATCGGGTAGCCGACGAGCTGGCCCGGGCCGTGCCAGGTGATCTTGCCGCCCCGGTCCACGTCCACGACGGGCGTCCCGTCGAGGGGGCGCTCGCTCTCCGCGGTACGCCGGCCGGCCGTGTACACGGGCGGGTGCTCCAGGAGCAGGCACGTGTCCGGTATCTCGTCGGCGAACCGGGCGGCGTGCACCTCGCGCTGCTTGTCCCAGGCCACCTGGTACTCGACGGCGTCCTCGCCGAAGCCCAAGCGGACGAATCGCAGCTCACTCACGGCAGTGCCTCCTCGTGGATGCCGGGGCCGGCCGGGTACCGGGGATCGTCCCGGGGCCGGATCGGCTCCATGCGTCATTCGCGCCCATGCCACTGTACGGCGGCGCCGCGCGTCCCCGGCGGGCCGGTGGGGACGGGCGCCGACGCGGCGACGTTCCGTGATCGACCCTCCCCGGTCGGCTACGGAACGTGATGGCGCGCGGACCCGTCCCGCGGGGTTGTCGCGCGACAGCGGCAGGCGGCAACCCTCCCTCCCGTTCCTCACACGATCGGATGAATGTGGGGCGAAGGTGGCGGTAAGGGCGGTGAGGGCCGCTAAATTCACGCCGTTCCAGGAGGGTCCACACGAGGTTCCACCCGGGCCCGGAAGGCAGGAGACCGCACAGCTGATGACGGAACGACCTCCGCAGCGCATCCCGAACCGCCAGCTCGCCGCGCTCATCGCGGAAGCCGGCTTCTCCAACGCGGGCCTGGCCAGACGGGTCGACCAGCTCGGCCTGGAACACGGACTCGACCTGCGCTACGACAAGACGTCCGTGACCCGCTGGCTGCGCGGACAGCAGCCGCGGGGCACCACGCCGGCCCTCATCGCCGAGGTCTTCACCCGCCGCCTCGGCCGCCGCCTCTCCGCACAGGACCTCGGTCTCGACGCCTGCGCCCCCGTGTACGCGGGCCTGGAGTTCGCGGCCTCGCCCGAGGAGGCGGTCGACATCGTCAGCGGCCTGTGGCGCAAGGACTCAGGCAGCCACGCCGAACTACGGAAGATCGCGTTCACCCCGGCGGGCCTGGTCGTGCCCAGCCGGGACTGGCTCATCGGGCGCGCCGACGAGCGGGTGGCGCGGGGCGAGCCGGCGGCGCCGAACGGCAGGCTCGGCTCGGACGGCCGCCTGCTCGCGCCCGACCCGCGCGTCCCGCCGCAGAGCCGGCTCTCCGTCCCCCGGCAGCGCGGCACGGACCGGGGCCCCGGACAGCGGGTCTCCAGCGGCGACATCTCCGCCCTCCGCTCCGTCGGCGAACTCTTCCGCACCCTCGACCACGCCTACGGCGGCGGCCACGCCCGCCAGGCTCTCGTGCGCTACCTGGAGCACGAGGCCGAGCCGATGCTGCGCGGCACGTACGGGGAGTCCGTCGGGCGCCGCCTGTTCGCCGCGGCCGCCGACCTGACCCGGCTGGCCGGCTGGACCTCGTACGACATCGCCGCGCACGGACTCGCCCAGCGTTACTTCGTCCAGGCGCTGCGGCTCGCGCAGGCGGCGGGGGACCGGGCGTACGGCTCGTACGTCCTCATCACCATGAGCCGTCAGGCCGTCTACCTCGGCCACGGCCGCGAGGCCGTGCAGCTCGCCCGGGTCGCCCAGCAGGGCGTCGGCTCGGCCGCCCCGCCCGTCGTCCAGGCCCTGCTGCACTCCGTGGAGGCGCGCGGGCACAGCGTCCTCGGCGAGGCGCGGGCGACCGGTGCCGCCCTCGCCCGCGCCGAGCGGGCGCTCGAGGCCGCCAGGCCCGGGGACGACGTGCCGTACTGGGCGCGGCCCTTCGACGAGGCCCAGCTCGCCGACGAGTTCGGGCACTGCCACCGCGACCTCCAGCAGTACCGCGCCGCCGCCCAGCACGCCGAGCGCTCCCTCCAGCTCCGCGCCCCCGGCTTCGCCCGCAGCCGGCTGTTCTGCCGGGTGGTCCTCGCCTCCGCCCGCCTCGGCCTCGGCGAACTCGACCAGGCCTGCGCGCTCGGCGCGGAGGCGGCCCAGCAGGCCTCCGAGATGCGCTCCGCCCGCGCCCTGGAGTACGTTCGCGACTTCGAGCGCCGCCTGGAGCCGTACCGCGACGCGGCCGCGGTCCGTACCTACCGCGACCGCGTGGCGGCGATCGGCTGAGCCGCCCAGCCGCCCAGCCGCCCAGCCGCCCAGCCGCCCAGCCGCCCAGCCGCCCAGCAGTCCAGCCGTCCGCCGCCCCGCCCGTCAGGCGACCGCCTCCGCCGGGGCGCCCTGCGGGACCGGGATGCCCAGGTCGGTCAGGAGCGCGTGCGCCGCGCGGTGGGCGGAGGTGAGGGCGCCCTGCGGGGTGGACGTGTCGCGATGGTCGCCGCAGACGTAGAGGCCGGCGAGGAGCCGCACCGGGCGGCGCGGGTCGTGCGGCGGGGGCATCGCGGGGACCGCCTCGGGCGTGTGGTGGAGCGCGAGCAGCTCCCACTCGTCCGTCGACGTCCCGTACAGCGTCGCGAGGTGCTTGCGCACCCGGCGCTCCACGTCGTCGGGCGGCGCGCCCAGGACCGTCGAGGTGACCAGGACCCGGCCGTCGGGAGCCCGCGTGGGATCGACGGCGCTCATGACCGCCGAGTGCGCGACCGGGCCGCCGGAGTCGGACTCCAGGAGCAGCACCGGTTCCTGCGCGGGCGGCTCGGGGGCCGTGTGGTGCAGCACGGTCACCGCGTGGAAGGCGGGCAGCCGCAGCCCGGGCAGCAGCTCGGCCGCCGACCGCGCACCCGTCGCGAGGAGCACCGAACGGCAGCCGAACACCCCGTGCTCCGCCGTCTCGACCCGGTCGATCCCGACCTCCGTGACCCGCACCCCGGTCCGAACCGTGCCTTCGGGGAGCGCCGCCGCGAGCAGCTCGGGCAGGATCCCCGAGCCGCCCTCCGGCACGGAGAGCCGGCCCCGGGCGAACGCGCGCAGGGCCAGGTCGGCGTAGCGGCTGGACGTGCCCAGGTCCGGATCGCAGAGCAGGGCCGCGACGAGCGGCCGCAGCACCCCCTGGACCGTACGGCCGGGCAGCCGGGCCGTCAGGGCCTCGCGCGCGGTGCGCTCCTGACGCGTCGACAGACGCTGCACCGGGGTGGCCGCGAGCCGCGCCAGGGACGCGCCGAGGCGTGCCTGGTCCAGCGAGGCCGCCGGATTCCGGGGGGCGCTCGCGAGGGCGCGTGCCACCGTGTACGCGCCCCCGACGCGCCAGGGAGCGTGGGCGGACCCCCACCCGGCCCGCCGGGGCGCGTGCGGGGAGCCCCAACCCCGGCTGTGCGGCCCGCGTCGACGCGGATGCGGGAACGGTTCGCCGATCCGCAGGTACCGGCCGTCGCTGTGCACCAGCGCTCCCGGTGCGAACGGACGCAGCGTCACCCCGGCGAGTCCCCGGGTCCGGAGCAGCTCCGCGTACGAGGCCGTCAGCAGCGGCCCCACCCGGTCGAGACGGAAGCCGTCGACGTCGTCGGTGATCAGCCGGCCGCCCACCCGGGGCCCGGCCTCCAGGACCGTGACGCCGAGTCCGGCGCTGGTCAGCCGGTGCGCGGCCGCGAGCCCCGCGATCCCGGCCCCGACGATGACGACATCCGTGACGACATCCGTATGGCGTGCGGTACTGAGCACGTGCCCCTCCCCAGGTCGGCGCGGCGTGGTGGGAGGCCTATGCCCCCAACCGGCCCCCGGAATGCCCGCGTTCGCATTCAGGGCATGCCAGCCTCGGGCAGCCCCGCCCGGCCGCGCCAGCGGCGCGCGCGGGGGTGCACGGAGCACGGGGTCGCACCGACGGCCGTCAGGCCGCCGCCGGGGCCGCACCGGGCACGGTCAGGCCGCCACCGGGGCCCGTCCCGGCCGCCGTCAGGCCGCCGCCCGGATCGACTCGTCGATCGTCGGGAAGGCGAAGGCGAAGCCCGACTCCAACAGGCGGCTCGGCAGCACCCGCTGACTGCCCAGCACGTCCACGGCGAACTCCCCGAGCGCCAGGCGCAGCGCGGGCGCGGGCACGGCGAAGACCGCCGGGCGGCGCAGGACCCGGCCCATCGCCGCCGTCACCTCCCGGTTGGTGACCGGTTCGGGGGCCGTCAGGTTCACCGGCCCCGCGAGGGACTCGGTGTCGATCAGGTGCCGCAGGGCCGCGACCTCGTCGTGCAGCGAGATGAAGCTCCAGTACTGCCGGCCGTCGCCCATCCGCCCGCCCACCCCGGCGCGGAACACCGGGAAGAGCCGCCCCCACGCGCCGCCCTCGGCGGCCACCACGAGACCCGTGCGGGCGTAGGCGACCCGGATGCCGGCCTCCTCGGCCGGGGCCGCGGCCGCCTCCCACTCCACGCACACCGAGGGCAGGAAGCCCTCGCCCGCGGGCGCGCTCTCGTCGACGGCGCGCGAGCCGGTGTCGCCGTAGTAGCCCAGGGCCGTACCGCACACCAGGACCTTCGGCGGCTCGGCGAGGGAGGCGAGGGCCTGCGCGATCGCCCGCGTACCGAGCACACGGCTGTCGCGGATCTCCTTCTTGTACGCCTCGCTCCAGCGGCGCTCGCCGACGCCCGCGCCCGCCAGGTGCACGACCGCGTCGACACCGACGAGCCCGGCCGCGTCCACGTACAGCCGGGCGGGGTCCCACTCGACCTCGTCGGCGGTCCGGGCGGGACGGCGCACGAGACGGGAGACCTGGTGGCCGTCGGCGCGCAGGGAGCGCACCAGGGCGGAGCCGATGAGTCCGGAGGCGCCGGTGACGGCGATGCGGGAGCGTTCCATGCGCCCATCCTGCCCTTCCGGGGCCCCGCGTGGCACAGTGGCCGCCATGATCATGCCGGAGACGCGCATACGCATGGCCGTTCCCGCCGACGAGGCCGCCCTCGGGGAGCTGGACCGGGCCACCTGGTCGCCCCTGCACGCGGTGCAGCCCGCGCCGGAACCCCCGTACCGGCCGTTCTTCGACGAGCGCCATCTGCCGGAGGACTATCTGGTGGCGGAGGAGGTGGGGGACGCTCGGGGGCGTCCGGCAGGCGCCGGCGCCGTCATCGGCTATCTGCGGCTCGTCCCGGCCACCCCGCTCGCCTGCAACCGGCACGTCCGCCAGATCCAGGGCCTCGCCGTGGCCGAGAGCGCGCGGGGCCGGGGTGTGGCCCGCGCGCTGCTGCGCGCCGCGTGTGCGGAGGCCCGCCGCCAGGGCGCCCGCCGGATCACCCTGCGGGTCCTCGGCCACAACGCCCCGGCCCGCGCGCTCTACGCGTCCGAGGGCTTCGCCGTCGAGGGCGTCCTGCCCGGCGAGTTCTTCCTGGACGGGGCGTACGTGGACGACGTCCTGATGGGCCGCTCGCTCACGCAGTAGCGCCGGGGGGCGTCAGCGGCCCCATGCCGCCCATCAGTTCGCGCAGGCAGCGCACCGCCAGCTCGGCCGGGGCGCCCTCGCCGCGCACCGGCGCGTCCGTCTCCGCCCAGGCCTCCAGGGCCACCCGGATCGCGTCCGTGGCCGCCGCCGCGGCGAGCCGTACCTCCAGCGGGTCCGCGTCGGGGCCCGCGAGCCCGGCCACCACGGTGAGCAGCTTCTCCTCCGACTCCTGGTTGACCCGGTACCAGACCGCCCGCAGGGCCGGGTCCTCGGCCGCAGCCCGCAGCAGCCCGCGCGTCCAGCGCAGCCCCTCGGCCGCCTCCTCGTCCGCCCCCGCGAGCGCCTCCGCGATCGACCGCTCCAGGGCGGTCGGCACGGTCGCGCCGGGCTCCGCCGCCGCGAGCGACTCCCGCCAGCGGTCCGCGCCACCCGCGAGGAGCGGGGCGACGGCGTCCTGCTTGGAGCGGAAGTAGCGGTAGAAGGTGCGCAGCGCGACCCCGGCGCGCAGCGCGATGTCCTCCGCCGTCGTGCCGTCGGGTCCGCGCTCGGTGAAGAGTTCGGCGGCGGCGCGCGCGATGTCGAGCTGGGTGGCCGCCTTGCGGCGCTCGGTCAGGGAGGCGGGCCTGGTGCTGGGCCTGGCGGCGGGCTGGGTGCTCACCGTACGAGGGTACGCCCCACCCCTGCCGACCTTGCATTTCATGCAACTGTGGCAAAACGTGCCACCTAGGCGTACGGTGTGCTCTGCATCAAGCATCAGGGCATCAAGAGACTCGTCGTCGAGAGGTCGGACAGGACATGAACCGCTACGAAGGACGCCGCGCACTGGTTACCGGTGGCGGCTCGGGCATCGGCCAGGCCACCGTGCTGCGCATGCTCGCCGAGGGCGGCCGTGTCGCCGCCGCCGACATCAGCGAGGACGGTCTCAAGGACACCGTCGCCAAGGCCGGCGCCGCCGCCGACCGCCTCACCACGGTCGTCGTGAACGTCGCCGACGAGACCTCCGTCCGCGAGGGCGTCACCGCCGCCGTCATCGCCCTCGGCGGCCTGGACGTGCTGGTCAACGCGGCCGGCATCCTGCGCTCGTCGCACACCCACGAGACCACGCTCGACTCCTTCGAGCAGGTCGTCCGGATCAACCTGACCGGCACGTTCCTGATGATCCGCGAGGCGATCCCGGCCCTCCTGGCCGGCGAGGGCTCCGCCGTCGTGAACTTCTCCTCCACCTCGGCGCAGTTCGCCCACCCGTACATGGCCGCCTACGCGGCCAGCAAGGGCGGCATCCAGTCCATGACCCACGCGCTCGCCGCCGAGTACGCCAAGCAGGGCATCCGCTTCACCGCCGTCCAGCCCGGCTCGATCTCCTCCGGCATGACCGACGGCACCGGCGCCAGCCGGCAGAGCGTCGGCCCCGGCCTGCCCGAGGACGCCGACCTGTCCCTCTTCATGAAGCTCGCCCCGGCCATCGGCCAGGGCTTCGCCGGACCGGAGACGGTCGCGGGCGTCGTCGCGATGCTCGCGAGCGAGGACGGGAAGTTCATCACCGGCACCGAGGTCCGCATCGACGGCGGCACGCACTTCTAGGACGCCAAGGACCGGTACGGACCCGGGGAGGGACGGCCCCCGGGTCCGTACCTTTTCAGCCGGTCGCTCAGCCGAGCTGTACCGCGCCGAAGCGCTCCCACAGGCGCGGGTAGCGGGCCGCGAGCGCCGCGTCGTCCGCCAGGTCGAAGGCCACGCCCTCCGGCTCCGCAGGCTGGGGCGGAATCCCCAGGTCGGGCGCCTCGATCCCGGTCAGCTGCTCGTACGCCTCGTCGGCGGCGAAACCCAGCTCCTCGCCGTCCCCGTCGATCTCCTCGTCGAAGTCGTCGAGCAGCTCGGCGAGGGCGTCCGGGTCGTGCACCGCGCCCTCGAAGACCTCCCGGCCCTGGCCGATGAGCCAGCAGCGGAAGTAGTCGAAGGCGTCGTCGCCGGCCCCGTCGAGCAGCACCGCAGCCGCGCCCCACAGATCCCAGCGGTAGGCGCGGTTGTACCGGGCCTCGAAATGGCGGGCGAAGTCGAGCACGGAGTCGGGGTCGAGCTGCAGCAGCCGCTCGACGAGCAGGTCGGCGTGTTCCTCCGGGTCGCCCTCGGCGGCCTCGCGGGTCGAGTCGACGATCTCCCAGAACTCCGTTTCGTCCATCACGGCATCCAGCATCGACCGTGGGGGAGGGCGGCGCACCCGGAAACAGCCAAAATCAAATCGGACAGGAGATGTCGTACTTTCCTGTCACGCTCCCTCCATGGAGACATCCAAGGAGACCGGGACCAAGCCGCTGAGCGGCAGGATCGCACTCGTCGCGGGCGCCACACGGGGCGCCGGGCGGGCCATCGCCGTACAGCTGGGCGCCGCCGGCGCCACCGTGTACGTGACCGGGCGCACCACCCGGGAGCGGGTCAGCGAGGTCGGCCGTGCGACGGAGACCATCGAGGAGACGGCCGAGCTGGTGACGGCGGCCGGCGGTGAGGGCGTCGCGGTGCCGACGGACCACCTGGAGACCGACCAGGTGGAGGCGCTGGTCGCGCGGATCGACGCGGAGCGGGGCCGGCTCGACGTCCTCGTCAACGACGTGTGGGGCGGGGAGCACCTGCTCAAGTTCGGCAAGAAGATCTGGGAGACCGATCTGACCGACGGACTGCGGATGATGGAGCTCGGCGTGCGGACGCACGCCATCACCTCCCGCCTCGCGCTGCCGCTGCTGATCCGCCACCCGGGCGGACTCGTCGTCGAGATGACCGACGGCACCGCCGAGTGGAACACGCGGTTCCGGGAGAACTTCTTCTACGACCTCACCAAGAACGCCCCGATCCGGATGGCCTTCGCGCTCGCCCACGACCTGAAGGACGTCGGCGCCACCGCGGTCTGCCTCACGCCCGGCTGGCTCCGCTCCGAGCAGATGCTGGCCGCCTTCGGGGTGACGGAGGACAACTGGCGGGACGCGATCGAGAAGGTCCCCGGCTTCGAGATCGCCGAGTCCCCGGTCTACGTCGGCCGTGCCGTCGCCGCCCTGGCCGCCGACCCCGACCGGGCCCGCTGGACCGGCCAGTCGCTCTCCAGCGGGCAGCTCGCCAAGGTCTACGGCTTCACCGACGCGGACGGCTCCCAGCCGGACGCCTGGGGCTACATGCTCGCGGGCGAGGTGGGCGACAAGCCGGACGTGGCCGACTACCGCTAGCCGTCGCCGTCGTCGTCGCCGTACAGCTCCGCGAGGCCCCGCGCCGCCGCCGCGAAACGGGCCCGGAGCGACTCCGGGCCCAGCACCTCCACCTCCGGGCCGAGCGCGAGCAGCTGGCTGAAGGCGACGTCCTCGGCCTCCACGAGGAGCGTCGCCGTCAGCCGGCCCGCCCCGTCCTCCGTACCGCCCGCCAGCGCCTCCTCGGCCGCCGCGCGGTCCGTCACGTACGGCAGACGGCGCGCGCCCGCCTCCGAGAGCCGCAGCACGACCTCGGCGCGCAGGATCGAGCGGGCGAACTCCGCCGCCCGCTCCGCCCAGAAGGCGGGCAGGTCGAACTCCTCGTCCCGTACGAACCGCTCCTCGCCCAGCGCGACCGCCGTGAACCGGTCCACCCGGTAGGTGCGGAACGCCGTCCCGGCACGCGCGCACAGGTACCAGACGCCCGCCTTGAGCACGAGGCCGTACGGCGCCAGCTCGCGGTCCACCTCGCCGTCCCCGCGGCGGTAGCGGGCGGAGAGCATCCGGTCGTCCCAGACCGCCTCCGCGATCGGCGGCAGCAACTCCGGGGTCTCCGGCTCCTGGTACCAGCCGGGAGCGTCGAGCAGGAAGCGCTGCGCCGCCGACTCCGGGGCGTCGCGCAGCGAGGGCAGCAGCGCCGCCGACACCTTCAGCCGGGCCGCCGAGGCGGCGTCCTCCAGGCCCATGTCCCGCAGGGCGCCCGGCAGACCGGACAGGAACAGGGCCTCTGCCTCACCACGCGCGAGCCCCGTGAGCCGCGTGCGGTACCCGCCGATCAGCCGGTAGCCACCCGCCCTGCCCCGGTCCGCATACACCGGAACCCCCGCCTCCGAGAGGGCGAGGGCATCGCGGGTGATGGTCCTTTCGGACACCTCCAGCTCCTCCGCCAGCTCGGCCGCCGTCATCGAGGGCCGGGACTGGAGGAGCAGCACCATCTTGATAAGCCGAGCGGCACGCATGAACCCATCATGCGTGCCGCCACTGACAAGCCGGGGGACGAACCCCGGGCCTCCTACAGGCCGTAGCGCTCGCGCGCCTCCTTCACGGCCGAGGCCGGGACCTCGCCGCGGCGGGCGAGCTGGGCCAGGGCCGCGACGACGATCGACTGCGCGTCGACACCGAAGTGGCGGCGGGCCGCGTCACGGGTGTCCGACAGACCGAAGCCGTCCGCACCGAGCGAGGACCAGTCCTGCTCGACCCACTGCGCGATCTGGTCGGGGACCTGACGCATGTAGTCGGAGACGGCCAGGACCGGGGAGTCCACGCCCTCCAGCGCCTTGCGGATGAACGGCACCTGCTCCTCGCCGCGCAGCAGCGCCGCGTCGGCCGCCAGCGCGTCGCGCCGCAGCTCGGTCCAGGAGGTGGCGGACCACACGTCGGCGCCCACGCCCCACTCGGCGGCGAGCAGCTTCTGCGCCTCAAGGGCCCAGTGGATGGCCGTACCGGAGGAGAGCAGCTGGATCCGCGCGGCGTTCGCCGGCAGGTCCAGGCCGGCCGACTCCGCGGTGTTGAAGCGGTACAGGCCCTTGATGATGCCCTCGTCGACCCCGGCCGGCTTGGCCGGCTGCGGCATCGGCTCGTTGTAGACCGTGAGGTAGTAGAAGACGTCCTGGTCCTCGCCCTCGGCGGCCTCGCCGTACATCCGGCGCAGACCCTCCTTGACGATCGCCGCGACCTCGTAGGCGAACGCCGGGTCGTACGTCAGGGCGGCCGGGTTGGTGGCCGCGATGACCGGGGAGTGCCCGTCGGCGTGCTGGAGACCCTCACCGGTCAGGGTGGTGCGGCCGGCGGTCGCGCCGACGAGGAAGCCACGGCCGAGCTGGTCGCCGAGCTGCCACATCTGGTCGGCGGTGCGCTGCCAGCCGAACATCGAGTAGAAGATGTAGAAGGGGATCATCGCCTCGCCGTGCGTGGAGTACGCGCTGGAGGCGGCGATGAAGTCGGCCATGGACCCGGCCTCGGTGATCCCCTCGTTGAGGATCTGGCCGTTGACGGCCTCCTTGTAGTACATCAGCTGGTCGCGGTCGACCGGCTCGTACGTCTGGCCCTTCGGCGAGTAGATGCCGAGCGACGGGAACAGCGACTCCATACCGAAGGTACGGGCCTCGTCCGGGACGATCGGGACCCAGCGCTTGCCGGTCTCCTTGTCGCGGACCAGGTCCTTCACCAGCCGGACGAAGGCCATCGTCGTCGCGACCGACTGCGAGCCGGAGCCCTTGTCGAAGGCGGCGAAGGTCTTCTCGGCCGGCGCCGGCAGCGGGGCCAGCGGCTGGACGCGACGGGCCGGGGCCGGACCGCCGAGCGCCGCGCGGCGCTCCTGGAGGTAGCGGACCTCGGCGGAGTCGGCGCCGGGGTGGCCGTAGGGGACCACGCCGTCGACGAACTGGGCGTCGGAGATCGGCAGGTCGAGCAGGTCACGCATGGCCTTGAACTCGTCCGTGCTGAGCTTCTTCATCTGGTGGTTCGCGTTCTTGGACGCGAAGCCCTCACCGAGGGTGAAGCCCTTCACGGTCTGCGCGAGGATCACCGTCGGCGCGCCCTTGAACTCCAGGGCGGCCCTGTACGCGGCGTAGACCTTGCGCGGCTCGTGGCCACCGCGGGAGAGGTGGAAGCACTCCAGGATCTTGTCGTCGCTCAGCAGCTGCCCCATCGCGACGAGCGCGGGGTCGGAGCCGAAGAAGTCCTGGCGGATGTAGGCGGCGTCGCGGGTCTGGTACGTCTGGACCTGCGCGTCCGGGACCTCGCGGAGGCGGCGGACGAGGGCGCCGTTGGTGTCGAGCGCGAACAGCTCGTCCCAGGCGTTGCCCCACAGCGACTTCACGACGTTCCAGCCGGCGCCGCGGAACTGGGCCTCCAGCTCCTGCACGATCTTGAAGTTGGCGCGGACCGGGCCGTCGAGGCGCTGCAGGTTGCAGTTGATGACGAAGGTCAGGTTGTCCAGACCCTCGCGGGCGGCGAGTGCGAGGGCCGCCGTCGACTCGGGCTCGTCCATCTCGCCGTCACCGAGGAACGCCCACACGTGCGAGGACGAGACGTCCTTGATGCCGCGGTTGGTGAGGTACCGGTTGAAGCGCGCCTGGTAGATGGCGGAGAGCGGGCCCAGACCCATGGAGACGGTCGGGAACTCCCACAGCCAGGGCAGCCGGCGCGGGTGCGGGTAGGAGGGCAGGCCGTTGCCGCCGGACTCCTGCCGGAAGTTGTCGAGGTGCGCCTCGGTGAGGCGGCCGTCGAGGAAGGCGCGGGCGTAGATGCCGGGGGAGGCGTGGCCCTGGATGTAGAGCTGGTCGCCGGAACCGGCGGCGTCGCCGGACTCCTTGCCCTTGAAGAAGTGGTTGAAGCCGGTCTCGTAGAGCCAGGCCGCGGAGGCGAAGGTGGCGATGTGGCCGCCGACGCCGTGCTTGGCACCGCGCGTCACCATGGCGGCGGCGTTCCAGCGGTTCCAGGCGGTGATCCTGCGCTCCATCTCCTCGTCGCCGTCGATGACCGGCTCGGCGGAGGTGGGGATGGTGTTGACGTAGTCCGTCTCCAGCAGCTTGGGCAGGGCGAGGCCCGCGCCCTCGGCGTGCTGGAGCGTGCGGCGCATCAGGTAGGCGGCCCGGTGGGGGCCGGCGGCCTTGGTGACGGCATCCAGGGAGGCCGCCCACTCGGCGGTCTCCTCGGTGTCACGGTCCGGGAGCTGGTCGAGCTCGCTCGGAATCTTGCCTACGGGATCGGTCATGATCGCCGCCTTCCGGACAGATGGGGGTGGAGAAGGGGTGCCTTGTCTGGCAGGACAGGGCGAAGGGCCGGGTAGCGGCCCGCCGAAGACTGTAAGCCGCCGATCGATGATCGATCAAAGTGTTGAAGGGAAAAACTTCCCTCGAACGCGAAAGTCGGCACAGGGTGCCGCGAAAACGGGCACCGGGTGCCTTGTTTTCCCAGGTGGGGCAGCGGATGAGAGGTGCTTCGCACGAATGAGCGGACCTCGTACAGGGGTCCGCTCATTCGTGGAGGCCGTTCGTGCGGGGGCGATGTCACGCCCTCGGGGCGCAGCCCAGGACGTGGGCCTTCACCAGGGCGCCGATGTTCGGGTCGCCCCGGCGGAAGGCCTCCACGAGGTCCTGGTGCTCCTCCGCGTACGACTTCTGGACCGTGCCCAGCCAGCGGATCGACAGCGCCGTGAAGACCTCGATGCCCAGGCCCTCCCAGGTGTGCAGCAGCACGCTGTTCCCGGCCGCCTTCACCAGCTCGCGGTGGAAGCCCACCGTGTGCCGCACCTGTGCCGTGCCGTCCGCCGCCCGGTCCGCGTCGTACAGGGCCGCCACGTGCGGCTCAAGGGCCGAGCAGTCGGCCTGGAGACGCTGTGCCGCCAGCTCCGCCGCGATCTGCTCCAGACCGGCCCGGACCGGGTAGCTCTCCTCCAGGTCGGCCGCCGTCAGGTTCCTGACCCGTACGCCCTTGTTGGGGGAGGACTCGATCAGCCGCAGCGACTCCAGCTCGCGCAGCGCCTCGCGCACCGGGGTCTGACTGACCTCCAGCTCGGTCGCGATCCGGCGCTCCACGATCCGCTCACCCGGCTTCCAGCGTCCGCTGACGATGCCCTCCACGATGTGCTCGCGGATCTGTTCGCGCAGCGAGTGGACGACGGGGACGCTCATGAAGCCCCTCCTTAAGGGACGCGTTGACACTCAAGACAATACGGCGGCGCCCCCGCCCGGAAACACTTCCGGGCGGGGGCGCCGCAGGTGAGGCTTGTTACGTTGCCAAGCCCAGGTGAGGTCTACAGCCCGAGGTCGACCTCGAACTCGCCGGCCTCCAGGATCGCCTTGACGGCCGTCAGGTAGCGGGCCGCGTCGGCGCCGTCCACCAGGCGGTGGTCGTAGGAGAGCGTCAGGTACGTCATGTCGCGGACGCCGATGACGGTGCCCTCGGGGGTCTCGATGACCGCCGGACGCTTGACCGTGGCACCGATGCCCAGGATGGCGACCTGGTTCGGCGGCACGATGATCGTGTCGAACAGCGCACCGCGCGAACCGGTGTTGCTGATGGTGAAGGTCGCACCGGCCAGCTCGTCCGGGGTGATCTTGTTGCCGCGGACCTTGCCGGCCAGGTCGGCCGTGGCCTTGGAGATACCGGCGATGTTCAGGTCGCCCGCACCCTTGATGACCGGCGTCATCAGACCCTTCTCGGAGTCCACGGCGATGCCGATGTTCTCCGAGTCGAAGTACGTGATGGTGCCCTCGTCCTCGTTGATCCGGGCGTTGATGACCGGGTGGGCCTTCAGCGCCTGGGCCGCCGCCTTGACGAAGAACGGCATCGGGGACAGCTTGACGCCCTCACGGGCGGCGAACGCGTCCTTGGCACGGGCGCGCAGCTTCATCAGCTTGGTGATGTCGACCTCGACGACCGAGGACAGCTGGGCCTGGCCGTGCAGCGCCTTCATCATGTTGTCGCCGATGACCTTGCGCATGCGGGTCATCTTGACGGTCTGACCGCGCAGCGGGGAGACCTCCAGGGCCGGGGCCTTCGGCGCGGCGGCGGCCGGGGCGGCGGCAGCGGCGACGGGGGCCGGGGCGGCCTTCTTGGCCTCGGCGGCCGCGAGGACGTCCTGCTTGCGGATACGGCCGCCGACGCCGGTGCCCTTGACGGATGCCAGGTCGATGCCGTTCTCCGAGGCCAGCTTGCGGACCAGCGGCGTCACGTAGGCGCCGTCGTCCACCGGCTGGGCGGCCACGGGGGCCGGCGCGGCCGGGGCGACCGGAGCCGGGGCGGCGGGCGCGGCCGGAGCCGGGGCGGCGACCGGGGCGGC
>NZ_JBEZNQ010000061.1:0-47579 GCF_040653315.1 Streptomyces sp. NPDC047981
GCTACGGGCGCCCCCGAGGGGGGGCGCCCTTCGCCGTCTCCACGCACTACGCCACGAACGCCCGTGGCTGCTCGTTGCCCGTGCCCGCCCCCGACTCCACCAGTCGGGCCGCCGCCGCCAGCCGGGCCGCGGCCTCCTCCGCGACCGGGCCGCCGACGGTGAACGGCAGGCGCACGTACCCCTCGAAGGCACCGTCGACGCCGAAGCGCGGCCCCGAGGGCACCCGGACCCCGACCCGCTCGCCGACCTCCGCGATCCGCGAGCCGGAGAGCCCGCCCGTGCGGACCCAGAGGGTGAGGCCGCCGGCCGGGACATGGAACTCCCACTCGGGCAGCTCCGCCCGCACCGCCGCCACCAGCGCGTCGCGGTTCTCGCGCGCCTGGGCACGGCGGATCGAGACGGCCTTCTCCCAGCCGCCGGTCCGCATCAGCCAGTTGACGCCGAGCTGTTCCAGGACCGGGGTCCCGAGGTCCGCGTAGGCCCGGGCGGCCACCAGCGAACGGATCACGTCGGGCGCGGCCCTGACCCAGCCGATCCGCATGCCCGCCCAGAAGGCCTTGCTCGCCGAACCGACCGTGAGCACCGTGGCACCCGACGGGTCGAAGGAGCAGACCGGCGGCGGCATCGTCAGGCCCTCGTCCAGGTGCAGCTCGGACATGGTCTCGTCGACGACGAGCACCGTGCCCGCCGAGCGGGCCGCGTCCACCAGCTGCCGTCGCTGGTCCTCGTCGGCCAGGGCGCCGGTCGGGTTGTGGAAGTCCGCGACGACGTACGCCAGGCGGGGCGCCGCGTCCCGAAGGACCTGACGCCAGCGGTTCAGGTCCCAGCCGGCCAGCCCCTCGGCCATGGCGACGGACACCAGACGGGCGCCCGCCGCGCGCATGAGCTGGAGGATGTTGGCGTACGAGGGCGACTCAACGGCGATCCGCTCGCCGCGCCCCGCGAACAGATGGCAGATCGCGTCCATCGCGCCCATGGCACCGGTGGTGACCATGATCTGCTCGGGCATCGTGGGGATGCCCCGCTCGGTGTAGCGGTCGGCGAGCATCTGGCGCAGCGCGGGCAGCCCCGCCGGGTAGTCGCCGTGGGTGTGGGCGTACGGCGGCAGTTCCTCCAGGGCGCCCTGGACGCTCCGGGTCAGCCACGGCTCGGGGGCGGGCAGCGCCGCGCAGCCGAGGTCGATCATCGAGCCGAGCGACTCCGGGGGCAGCGGTTCGAGGCCGCGCGCGGGCAGCGGGTTCCCGGCCGGTACGGCGGTCCAGCTGCCGGCCCCGCGCCGCGACTCCAGGAACCCTTCGGCGCGCAGCGCCTCGTACGCGGCGGCCACCGTCGTCCGGCTCACCGTCAGCGCGACCGCGAGCTCGCGCTCGGCGGGCAGCCGGGCCGCGACCGGCACCCGGCCCTCCAGGACGAGCAGGCGGATGCCGTCGGCGAGGGCGCGGTAGGCGGGCGGCTTGCGCGTGCCCGGCCCGGCGGGGCGGGGCTGCTGCGCCTGGAGCTGCCGGGCGAGCTGAGCCGGCCCGACGGCCGAGGTCCACTGAGCCATGGAATCAGTCCACCTTCCTCGAATTGGCCATGGTTGGCATCCGATCGCTCCCCACAGAGTGTCATGACTCAGTCCACCACCACCGCACAGGGGGCACCACCTTGTCCATCGCCACCGGCCTCCGCGGCCGGCTCGCCGCCCGCCATCTGCCCCGCCGGCTCACGCAGCTGTACGTCGGACTCGCGCTGTACGGGATCAGCTCGGCGCTCCTCGTGCGCGGCGGGCTCGGCCTGGAGCCGTGGGGCGTTCTCCACCAGGGTCTCGCCGAGCGGACGGGGCTGACCATCGGCGTCGTCTCGATCATCGTCGGGGCGGCCGTGCTGCTGCTGTGGATCCCCATCCGCCAGAAGCCCGGTCTGGGCACGGTCTCGAACGTCTTCGTCATCGGGGTGGCCATGGACGGGACCCTCGCCCTGGTCCCCGAGGTCCAGGCCTTCGCCGTACGGATCCCGCTCCTGGCCCTCGGCATCGTCCTCAACGGCGTGGCGACCGGCCTCTACATCGCCGCCCGCTTCGGCCCCGGCCCCCGGGACGGCCTGATGACCGGCCTTCACCGGCTCACCGGCCGCTCGATCCGGCTCGTGCGCACGGCGATCGAGGTGGCCGTGGTCGCCACCGGCTTCCTGCTCGGCGGCTCCGTCGGCGTCGGCACGGTCCTGTACGCGCTGTCCATCGGCCCTCTCGCGCAGTTCTTCCTGCGCCGGTTCGCCATCCCCGAGCAGGACACGAGCAGCGCCGTCGTCGCCTCCGGGACACCGGAACAGGCGATACTGCGGCCGTGACTCGCGTACGCCACCCCTACCTCGACCACCCGTCCCCCATCCCGTTCGCCCACCGCGGCGGCACGGCGGACGGCCTGGAGAACACCGCGGCCGCCTTCCGGCGGGCCGCGGAGGCCGGTTACCGGTACTTCGAGACCGATGTGCACACCACCGCGGACGGCGCCCTGGTCGCCTTCCACGACTCCACGCTGGACCGGGTGACCGACACCACCGGCCGGATCCGCGACCTTCCCTGGGACGCGGTCCGCGAGGCGCGCGTGGCGGGCAAGGAGCCGCTGGCGCTCTTCGAGGAGCTGCTCGAGGAGTTCCCCGAGGCCCGCTGGAACGTGGACCTCAAAGCGGAGTCCTCGCTGGCCCCGCTGGTCGACCTGATCCGCAGGACCGGGGCCTGGGACCGGGTCTGCGTCGGCTCCTTCACCGAGAGCCGGGTGGCCCGCGCGCAGCGCCTCGCGGGCCCGCGGCTCGCCACCTCGTACGGCGTCAAGGGCGTCCTCGGGCTGCGGCTGCGCTCGCTCGGGATCCCGGCGGCGATCCGCGCGGGCGCCGTCGCGGCACAGGTCCCGGAGAGCCAGGGCGGCATCCCGGTCGTGGACCGCCGCTTCGTCCGCGAGGCCCACGCCCGGGGGCTCCAGGTGCACGTCTGGACGGTCAACGATCCGGAGCGGATGAACGCTCTCCTGGATCTCGGAGTCGATGGCATCATGACCGATCATCTGGAGACGCTGCGCACAGTCCTGACCGAGCGGGGCGTGTGGGTCTGAGCGCGCGTCCCGCCACGGGGACGAACGAGGGGGCCGCGGTCTTGACTGCCGACACCACCGAACCGGACCGGTCCGCCGCCGGTCCGGCCGATCCTGCCGACCGCAGACGCGAACAGCGCGGCTGGTACTTCTACGACTTCGCCTGCTCCGTCTACTCGACGAGCGTGGTCACGGTCTTCCTCGGCCCGTATCTGACGTCGGTCGCCGAGGCGGCGGCCGACGCGGAGGGCTTCGTCCATCCCCTGGGCGTGCCGGTGCGGGCGGGCTCGCTCTTCGCGTACGCCGTCTCCGCGTCGATCATCGTCGCCGTGCTCGTGATGCCGCTGGTGGGCGCGGTGGCGGACCGTACCGGCCGCAAGAAGCCGCTGCTCGCCGCCGCGGCCTACACGGGTGCGGCGGCGACCGGGGCGATGTTCTTCCTGAGCGGTGACCGGTATCTGCTGGGCGCGTTCCTGCTCATCGTGGCGAACGCCTCGCTCGCGGTCTCGATGGTGCTCTACAACGCCTATCTGCCGCAGATCGCCGAGCCGGACGAACGGGACGCGGTCTCCTCGCGGGGCTGGGCCTTCGGCTACACCTCGGGCGCCCTGGTCCTCGTCCTGAACCTGGTCCTGTACTCGGGGCACGAGTCCTTCGGGCTCACCGAGGGCGAGGCGGTGCGGATCTGCCTGGCCTCGGCGGGCCTGTGGTGGGGCGCCTTCACCCTCGTACCGCTGCGGCGGCTGCGCGACCGGCGGGTGCAGCCGCAGGGCGAGGGCGCGGTGGGCGGCGGCTGGCGGCAGCTGATGGCGACGCTGCGGGACATGCGCCGGCACCCGCTGACGCTCTCCTTCCTGCTCGCGTACCTCGTCTACAACGACGGTGTGCAGACGGTGATCTCGCAGGCGTCGATCTACGGTTCCAAGGAGCTGGGCCTCGACCAGACGACGCTGATCACCGCGGTGCTCCTCGTCCAGGTCCTCGCGGTGGCCGGTGCGCTCGGCATGGGCCGGCTCGCGCGGACGTACGGCGCCAAGCGCACGATCCTGGGGTCGCTGGCGATCTGGACGCTGATCCTGGCCGCCGGGTACTTCCTGCCCGCCGGCGCGCCGGTGGCGTTCTTCTGTCTGGCGGCGGCGATCGGTCTGGTGCTCGGCGGCAGCCAGGCGCTGTCGCGCTCGCTGTTCTCACATCTGGTGCCGCGCGGCAAGGAGGCGGAGTACTTCTCGGCCTACGAGATGAGCGACCGGGGCCTGAGTTGGCTGGGCCCGCTGGTGTTCGGTCTCGCGTATCAGCTGACCGGCAGCTATCGGGATGCCATCATTTCCCTGGTGATCTTCTTCGCGGCCGGTTTTCTGCTGCTCGCGCGGGTACCGGTACGGCGTGCCGTGGCCGCCGCGGGCAACCCGGTTCCGGAGCGGATTTAGACGCGGAAGTGAAAGGCCGGTAGTGTACGCCTTTGGCCTGCCAGGCGGACCGTTACTGCGTGCTGCTTTGGTGAAGACGCTGGGTGACATCTGCTGCCAGATGTGACAAACCGGGCACTGGTGGGTAGAACAAGGGGCGGCACGACGGGCGACGCATGACCCGGAACGGGAATCTTTACCGCCGACCGGACGTTGACCGGATGACGACGACAGCGACACCTGTCCTGTGGGCGACAAGCCCGGGAGGCACGATTCATGAGTGAGCGAGCTCTTCGCGGCACGCGCCTCGTGGTGACCAGCTACGAGACCGACCGCGGCATCGATCTGGCCCCGCGCCAGGCCGTGGAGTACGCATGCGAGAAGGGCCATCGTTTTGAGATGCCCTTCTCTGTGGAAGCGGAAATTCCGCCGGAGTGGGAGTGCAAGGTCTGCGGCAGCCAGGCACTCCTGGTGGACGGGGACGGCCCCGAGGAGAAGAAGGGCAAGCCGGCGCGTACGCACTGGGACATGCTGATGGAGCGGCGCACCCGTGAGGAGCTGGAGGAGGTGCTGGCCGAGAGGCTGGCGGTCCTTCGTTCCGGCGCCATGAACATCGCCGTGCATCCGCGCGACAGCCGCAAGTCCGCCTGACGGACGGACGGCACGGCCCGAGCAACGCCGAGGGGCCCGGTACACATCATGTGTACCGGGCCCCTCGGCGTTGCTCTTCGGCGTTTCTCGTCAGGGGGCTTCGCCCACGGCTCGGCCGCTACGGCGTCAGCGGCGGGCGGGGGTCCTGGGACTGCCGCGGTCCCGGGCCCTGAGGGGCCTCCTCGCGGATGACCTCACCCTGGACGACCTTGCCGTCCGGGCGGTGGATACGCGCCTGCTGGAAGGCGTCCTGGAGGCTGCCGGGCGGCGCCGCGGCCATCCGGCGCTCGGCGACCTTGTCCGCGTACCGACCGAGGACCGAGCGGACGGGCGGGAGGAGCAGCAGCAGACCGGCCGCGTCGGAGATCAGGCCGGGGATCATGAGCAGCAGACCGCCGAGCATCAGGAAGCCGTTGCGGTCGCGGGCGCCCGTCCGCTCCGCGGCCGGCGGCGGGGCTCCGTTCTGCGCCGCCGCCTGGGCCTGCTGGAAGGTCTCGGTGAGGTTCTTGAAGGCGCGGCGGCCCGCCCGCTTGATGACCACGGCGCCGAGGACGGCGCCGCCGACCAGCAGGGCGAACACGGTCAGCCCGCCGACCTTGCCCGCCACCACGATGAGCAGCCAGATCTCCAGGACCGTCCAGACGGCCAGGGCCGCCGGGAGGAACGTACGCGCGCGTGAGCGCTTGGGGGCGAGGGGAGGCGGTGCGCCGGTCGTCATGCCCCCCAGTGTGCCTGGCGCCCCGCCGGAACGTCGTAAAGAACGGATCAGCGGGACCGGAGGGCCTGGTTCAGCTCCCGGACTTCCGTCCGAGCATCTTGCCGACCTTGTTCGCACGGGCCGTCAGACCCCAGCCGGTGACCCGCCACAGCGCCTCGACGACGATGTTGCGGCTCATCTTGGAGTCGCCGATCTCGCGCTCCACGAACGTGATCGGGACCTCCACGACGTGGAAGCCGGCGGCGACGGCGCGGCGGGCCAGGTCGACCTGGAAGCAGTAGCCGGCCGAGGCCACGTCCTCGAGCCCCAGACCCTCCAGGGTCTCCTTGCGGAAGGCCCGGTAGCCGCCGGTGACGTCGCGGATCGGCACGTCGAGCATGACGCGCGAGTAGAGGCTGCCGCCGCGGGAGATGAACTCGCGGGACTTGGGCCAGTTCACGATGCGACCGCCCGGGACCCAGCGGGAGCCGAGCACGAGGTCGGCGCCCTTGAGGGCGGTGAGCAGCCGGGGCAGCTCCTCGGGCTGGTGCGAGCCGTCGGCGTCCATCTCGACGAGGACGCCGTAGCCGTGCTCGATGCCCCAGCGGAAGCCGGCCAGGTAGGCGGCGCCGAGCCCTTCCTTGCCCTTGCGGTGCAGCACGTGGACGTGGTCGTCCTCGGCGGCGATCTCGTCGGCGAACTTGCCCGTGCCGTCGGGGCTGTTGTCGTCGGCGACGAGGATGTGCGCCTCCGGTACGGCTTCCCGTACGCGCGAGACGATCGGCTTGATGTTCTCCGCCTCGTTGTAGGTCGGAATGATCACCAAGGCTCTGCCGAGCGGGCCGTAACGCCTCTGGCCACCGTCGTTCACTACTGCCCCTTCGGATACATACGCGAACCCCCACCATAGCGAGCCCGTCTCGCGGGTCGGTCGCGGCGGGGCTGGTCGCGCGTCGGGGCACCCTCCGGGGCCGCGGCGGGGCGGCTCTGCGGGGCGGCGCGGACGGCGGCACGCGTGGCGTGCGGATCGGGGCCCGGCGCCCTTCGGGCCGACCTGGAACCCGCTGGCTGCGGGTCGACCGAGAGCCGTTGTCTACTGGACGTCCGGGCCCCACCCGGGTCGCACCCTCCGCCGGAAAAAACCTTCCCTCGCCCCCGAGGCGCGGGTGCTGGACCTGAGGTTTGAAACCGGTCGGACGTCCCTTGGTGGACGCGGGAGAACCTACCCGCCCCCCGCCGGACACTGTCAACACTCGCTTGACCTGCACAGATGACTGATACTGCCAGGTCAGCGGGGAAGATCCGCAGGTCGTCGACCGGCCGGTTGATCATCGATCGGCGGTACGAAATGTCCTGACGTCACTCGTTCGGCCGTACGTAGACCGTTTGTCCGAAGATCACGGTGCGCAGACAGACGGGCAGCTCGCCGCCGGGGGTCAGATCGGGCAGACCGGGCGTCCCGGAGCGCGGATCGGTCGACCAGCGGGCCACCCGGTCGTCCGGCGCCTGCACCACGAGTTCGTCGGCGCGCCAGATCGCGTAGTCGGCCGGGGCGCCCGGGACGAGGGTGCCGGCGTCGTCCCGCCCGATCGCCCTCCAGCCGCCCCGCGTGTGGGCGGTGAAGGCGGCCCGGACGGAGATCCGGTGCTCGGGGGTGCGGTGGAAGGCGGCGGCCCGGACGGTGCCCCAGGGGTCCAGGGGGGTGACCGGGCCGTCCGAGCCGAAGGCCAGCGGCACACCGGCCCGCAGCAGGGCCGCGTACGGGTTGAGGGTGCGGGCCCGCTCGGCGCCGAGACGCTCGGCGTACATGCCGTCCTCGCCGCCCCAGGCCGCGTCGAAGGCCGGCTGCACGGAGGCGGTCAGGCCGAGTTCGGCGAAGGCCGCGATCGTCTCGGGGGTGAGCATCTCGGCGTGCTCGACGCGGTGGCGGGCGGCCCGGATCCGGGCGAGGCCGAGCTTCTCGGCGGCGGCCCGGACCCCGTCGACGACGGCGGAGACGGCGGCGTCGCCGATGGCGTGGAAGCCGGCCTGGAGCCCCGCCTCGGTGGCGGCCACGACATGGGCCGCGACGGTTGCCGCGTCGAGGTGGGCGACACCGGTGTGGCCCGCGTGGTCGGCGTACGCGTCGTGCAGGCAGGCGGTGTGGGAGCCGAGCGAGCCGTCGGCGAAGAGGTCGCCCGCCGCGCCGACGGCGCCGAGCGAGCGGGCCCGCTCGACGTCGAGGTCGGCCCAGTAGCCGACGACGCGGGGGCCGGACTCGGTGCGGGCGAGGTCGAGGAGGCCGGTGAAGTCGTCCTCGGAGGAGATCTCGGGGCCGCCGCACTCGTGGAGGGTGCCGATGCCGAGCGAGGCGGCGTGCCGGCGGGCCGCGCGCTGGGCCTCGGTGCGCTGCGCGGGCGAGAGGGCCGTGTAGGCGGCGGCGCGGACGGCGTGGTGGGCGTCGCCGGTCAGCGGTTCGCCGTCGCGGAAGCCGACGCGGTCGCGGACGCCCGGGACGAGGTCGAGCAGGGCGGTGGTGACGACGGCCGAGTGGACGTCGATCCGGGTGAGGTAGAGCGGCCGGCCGCCGGTGAGTTCGTCCAGCTCGTCGCGGCGCGGCGCGCGCCGCTCGGGCCAGCGCGCCGCGTCCCAGCCGTGACCGATGAGGATCCGGTCGGCGGGACGGGAGCGGGCGTACGAGCGGATCAGCTCGGCGGCCTCGGCGAGCGAGGCGGCGGCGGACAGGTCGAGGCCGGTGAGCGCGAGACCGGTGGCCGTGGTGTGCACATGGGCGTCGACGAACGCGGGGGTGACGAGCGCGCCTTCGAGGTCGACGACCTCGTCCACGCCGGAGGCGAAGGCGTCGGCGGCCCCCTCCGAGCCCACCCAGGCGACGTGCCCCCGCTCCACCACCATGGCGGTGGCGAAGGGGTCGGCGGGGCTGTGGACGTCTCCGCCGCGCAGCAGGACGGTGCGGTGCTCGGTGTCGATGCGGGTCTCGCTCATGGTGACCAGGCTAGGGCCGCGGCGGTGCCCGGCCGCACGCCGGGGCCGGGCACCAGGCCGGGGAGCGTCAGACGCGCGGCGGCCTGGCTTCGTACGGGGTGGACAGGACGACCGTCGTGCGGCTGGAGACGCCCGCCTGGGAGCGGATCCGGGTGAGCAGGTGCTCCAGTTCGAGCGGGGTCGCGACGCGCACCTTCAGGATGTAGTTCTCCTCGCCCGCGACGCTGTGGCAGGCCTCGATCTCCGGGATGTCGGCGAGCCGGTCGGGGGTGTCGTCCGGGGCACTGGGGTCGAAGGGTTTGACGGAGATGAAAGCGGTCAGCGGCAGGCCGACGGCCTCCGGGTCGACGACGGCGGCATAGCCGCGGATGACACCGCGCTGCTCCAGTCGGCGGACGCGCTGATGTACGGCCGAGGTGGACAGGCCGGTGGCCTTGCCCAGGTCGGTGTAGCTCATGCGCCCGTCCCTGACGAGCAATTCGACGATCTGACGATCCAGCTCCTCCATGCGGTCAACCTATTGCCCCGGGGGTCCTTCGGCACAGTGGGGGTGGCATCCTCGGGGCACCTGCGAGCGGCATGTGACGAACGCCACAGGTTTGTCGGCGGCTGGATCGAGACCTCACGGTTATGCACCTGGCCGTATGGGAATTGCTTGCTGTGGTCGAGGCCATACGTACTTCGGTCGACCCACCCGAGGGGGAGATTCTCCATGCAGGAGCCTGTTGATTCGGTCGAGACGACCGACGAGCTCGACGCGTACGACACGTTCGAGATGTACCGGGTGATCTGCCCGGACTGTGTCCAGCCGATCGCGCTGCTCGCGGACGAGGACACGCTGCCGGAGCACGCGCTGTGCCCGACGCCCTGGAACCCGTTCGTGCTGACGGTCTGCTCCGGCACCGGCCTGGCCGCGTCGGAGGCGCGCCCCGCCGACGAGACGCTGGACGTCCAGGAGCAGGACACCGCGCTGCTGCTGACGCTCCCCCAGGGGCTCGACTGGCGCACGCAGCCCTTCTCGCACGTCGGCGGTCCGGGCTCGCGTCCGATCAAGGTGCCGCAGATGCGGCGCGCGGCGTAACGACGCCTACCAGTAGTCGCCCCGCACCATCGCCGCGAGCGTGGCGTGGTGCAGGATCAGGCTGTCCGGATTCTCCGGCACCTGGACCTCTCCGAAGTGCGCCTGGCGGTACGCGACCCTGAGCATCACGATCGCGTGCCGCAGCGCCGCGTAGAGGGTGTGGAACTCCATGGCGCGCGGTGTGTGTCCGGTGAGCGAGGCGTACCGCCGCTCGATCGCCTCGCGCCGCAGGAAGCCCGGAAGGCCCGGCTGGCCGAAACTGACGGTCAGGTCCTGGAAGAAGCGGTGGAGATAGACGGTCCAGCCGAGGTCGACCTCGCGCGGGGCACAGCCGGCCATCTCCCAGTCGAGGACGGCGGCGGGCCGGAAGCCGTCGTAGACGATGTTCCCGATGCGCGCGTCGCCCCAGTTGAGGACGGCGGGCCCCTCGTCGGCGGGCCAGTGCGCCTCCAGCCAGTCGAAGGCCGACTCGATGAGCGGGGACGGCGCGAGGCCCTTCACCACCCAGGCGTAGTAGGCGCGTTGGGCGTCGACATGGCGTCGCAGCGGGCTGCCGGTGCCGTCGGGCAGCAGGAACTCGGCCTCCTCGGTGGGGAACTGGTCGTGCAGCCGGGCGAGGACGGAGACGGACTCGGCCTCCAGGAGGGCGCGTTCGGCGTCGGTGGCGGCGTGCAGCCAGTTCCCCTCGTACGTGTAGGGCATGACGTCCGGCGGTACGCGCCCCTCGGCGCGGGCCATCACGAAGAACGGGGCGCCGAGCGGCTCCGGGTCGCTCTCCAGCCAGAGGACGCGCGGGACGGGGATGTCGGTGTGCTCCCCGACCAGGCGCATGACCCGGTGCTGCCGTTCCATGTCGTAGACCGGAAAGATCGTGTACGCGGCGGGGTCGGCGGCGAGCCGCAGGGCGCAGCCGCGTACGGGGGCGTCGGGGTGGTCGATGTCGAAGAGCAGGGTCTCGCTGGACATGCCGTTGGACCCGGGCACGGCGAGCCCGGTGACGCGGGCTCCCGGGAGCCGGGGTTCGAGCCAGTCGGTGAGCCGGCGGCCCAGCTCCTCGGGGTCGCGGGTGCTGGTGCGCGGGCGGGGGGCGGTGGCCATGGACGCTCCTCGGCGGTCGTCGGTGATGGGGCGCGGGGCGGGCGGCGCGGGCGCGCGTCGCGGTCGACGGCGGAACGGGCGCGGGCGCGCGTTCGGCTCGACGGCGGTACGGGCGCGGGCGCGCGGTCAGGTATCGACGGCGGTAGGGGCCCGTCGGCGTGGAGCCGGTTCAGTCGGCCGTGGAGGTGTAGTCCGCGAAGCCGCTCGGGTCGTGGCGGCCGAAGGAGCCGTGCTCGAAGATCCCGTAGCCGGTGCGGCCTTCGAGGGTGAAGCGGGCCGCGTGGTCGGTGACGCCGAAGGCCGCCATGGGGTGTGCGGCGGGGTCGGAGAGGTCGTAGACCCGGCGGTCGGTCCACGCGCGGCCCTGCCAGGTGCCGTGCTGCCAGTCCGTGGCGGGCGGGTAGCCCGCGCCGACGGCGAGCGGGGAGGAGGCGAGGATCTCGACGTCGACCTCCAGGGGCTTCCCGGACGGGTCGGCGAGATGGACGACGGCCCGTTCGGGGGTACGCGTGCCGGGGCGGTACGTGATGTCGGTACGGGGCCAGCCGAGCTGGGCGTCGCGCTGCCCGTTCCGCACCAGCAGGGCCTCGTTGAGGGTGCGGTAGCCGTCGGCGTCCTCCTGGGCGATGACCATGAGGAAGCGGTCCTCGAAGCGCATGGGTATCCAGAGCCAGTGGAAGCCCTCGGGCCGGAACTCGTCGGCGCGGCCGGGCTCCTCACCGGGGATGGGCCGTACGCCCCAGCTGCGGTCGCGGGTGCCGGTCCACTCCCCCGCCGTGACGGCGAACTCCTCGCCGCCCGCCCGGACGGTGCCGGTGCAGTGACCGGCCTGGACGAAGCGGCGGCCCTCGAGGGTGAGCCGGTCGCCGCGGCGCTGGGTGTGGTGCGGCTCCCAGACCGGGGGGAAGTCGCCGGTCCAGGTGAGGTCGAAGGAGAGCGCGTCGGGGTCGGCCGGGTCGGGCTCGCAGCGCAGGCTCAGCGTCTTCAGGGGTTCGTCGACCGTGATGCGCAGCGGGCCGACGGCGAGGTTCATCCGGTCGTCGCCGAGGGCGTCGGAGGCGCGGACGGCGTGCAGGCGGTCGCCGGTGCGCAGGGTCGCGTAGGCGTCCACGACCCCGGTGTTGGGGTAGACGCCGAGTCCGGCGATGAGCAGGGCGCGGCCCTCGTGGTCGAAGACGTGGAAGATGCACCGGTCGTAGACGTTGCGGTCGCCGCTGACGTGGTGCTTCATCGAGAGCGGGGCCTGGTGCACGGGGTACTCGTCGAGCGGTACGGGCCGGTCGTCTGACACGTGTGACCTCCTGGTCGACAGCGGGATCTGACGGTAAGTCAGAATCCCGGTCGGAAGCCAGAGCCGTGCGGGACCCGATCGGCCGCGCCCCGCGCCCGCCCCGCGCGGGCCGGGCCGCCGGGTAGCCGTCGAACGACTCCTCGAATCGGCCCGCCGGTGACCCGCGCCGGGCGGGGCGCGTTGGGCACGGCATGACCACGCTGTACACGGCCCCCATCGGCACCGGGCGGCGGAGACTCGCCGAGCCGCGCTTTGAAGAATCGGTTCCCCGGCCGCCCGTGCCGGCACCGGCGCCCCCGCACCTCGCGGACCCGCCCATCTACCGGGCGATGCTCCACCAGTGGGCGAGCAACGGCCGGACCCTGCCGGGCCGGGCCGACCAGGAGTGGAACCGGCTGACCGCCGCCCCGGTGTGGGCGGACCGGACCGTGCGCGTGAGCGGGGTCAGCGGGACCCTGGTCAGCGGGACTCCGGGCCGACCAGGTGGCGCGCGATGACCATCCGCTGAATCTGATTGGTCCCCTCGACGATCTGCAGCACCTTCGCCTCGCGCATGTACCGCTCCGCCGGGAAGTCCGCCGTGTAGCCGTAGCCGCCGAGGACCTGCACCGCGTCCGTCGTGACCTGCATCGCCGCGTCCGAGCAGAAGAGCTTCGCCATGGCCGCCGCGCGCCCGAAGGGGCGCCCCTCGTCGCGCAGCCGCGCCGCCTCCAGGTAGAGGGCACGACCCGCCTCGATCCGGGTCGCCATGTCGGCGAGCAGGAAGCGGAGCCCCTGGAAGTCGGCGATCGGCCGGCCGAACTGCCGCCGCTCGCGGGCGTACGCCACCGCGACGTCCAGCGCCGCCTGGGCGACGCCCACCGCGCACGCCGCGATCCCGAGGCGCCCCGAGTCCAGGGCGGAGAGCGCGATGGCGAACCCCTGCCCCTCCTCGCCGATCCGCCGCGCGTCGGGGACGCGCACCCCGTCGAGGTGGAGCTGGGCGGTGGGCGAGCCCTTCATCCCCATCTTCCGCTCGGGCGGGGCCGCGCCGAGCCCCTCGGCGTCCCCCGGGACGAGGAAGGCGGTGATCCCCTTGGCGCCCTCCCCGCCCGTGCGGGCCATGACCGTGAGGAAGTCGGCGATCGGGCCGTGCGTGATCCACGCCTTGGTGCCGGTGAGCACCCAGTCCTCGCCGTCCCGCTCCGCCTTCGTCCGCAGCGAGGCCGCGTCGGAACCGGAGGCCGGTTCGGAGAGGCAGTACGCGCCGAGGAGGCCGCCGCCGAGCATCGCCGGGAGGTGGGCGGCCCGCTGTTCGTCCGTACCGAAGTTCGCCAGCGCGTGGCAGGAGAGCGAGTGCACGCTGACCCCGAGCCCGACGGTGAGGCGGGCGGCGGCCAGCTCTTCGAGGACCTGGAGGTACACCTCGTAGGGCTGGTCCCCGCCGCCGTAGGCGGAGTCGTACGGGAGGCCGAGCAGGCCGGAGGAGGAGAGCAGCGAGAACAGCTCGCGCGGGAAGCGGCCGGCGGCCTCCTCCTCGGCGGCGCGGGGGGCGATCTCCCGCTCGGCGATCTCCCGGACCAGGGCGAGCAGCTCCCCGGCCTCCTCGGTCGGCAGCCGGCGGTCCACTCCCTGCGGGACGCGGTCGGGCATACGGCGCACTCCTCCCCGTCGGGCGCCGCACCTGCGCGCGGCGCCACCGGTGGTCACTGCTGCGCCGATGCTGCCCCCGGCGGTTCACGGCGGGGGTCGCCCGACGCCCGTGGCGCGGGGAGTATGCCCGTTCGGCGGCGTCCGGTCACCCGGGACGCCGGGACGGGTTCACATCAGGCCGGCCTGCGTGACGAACATGGCGAGGACGACGACGAGGGTCCAGCCGAGGACGTGTTCGAGGATCTTCGGACCGTCGTCCTTGGGGCCCCCGGTGCGGGCACGGGAGCGGGCGGCGGAGTGGGTGGTGGCGGTCATGCCGACCACAGTGCCAGCCGGGGGCGGCCCCGGGGTAGAGACGTCGGTCACGCCCCCGGGGCCCTTACGTCCCTCGTCAGCCCATCACCGCAGGTCAGCGCGGGTCTCCTGACCTGCCCGCTCGTGCCCTCTGACGGGTCGCGGCCGCCCGTCGCCGCCGGGTCAGGCGGGGGTCAGCAGGGCCAGAAGCTCGGGGGTGTACAGCTCCGAGACCGGTCGGAGGCCGGCCACGGTGTTGAAGTACCGGCGGATGTGGTCGGGGTCGGAGGCCACGGCCTTCAGCAGCATCCGGCGCTTGTCGCGCGCCGAGGCCTCGGCCACCAGCAGGGTCGCCTGGTAGTTCTCCGTGAACGTCCGGTCCCGCTCCTCGGCGAAGCTCTTCAGGGCCAGGTCGAGGGCCTCCTCCGAGTCGAGCGTCGTGCCCACGCGGTCGACGAGCATCTGGGCCTGGGCGAAGGCGTCGCTGATGCCGCGGGCCGTGAGCGAGTCCTTGTGGTGGCCCGCGTCGCCGATGAGCGCCCACCCGGGGCCCGACGCCTGGCGGAAGAAGTTCTGCTGGTCGCCGGTGCCGTACAGCCGCTCCACCTGCTCGGCGCCCTCCAACTGGGCGTAGAGCCGGGGTGCGTTGTCCCGGATGTTCTCCAGGTACGCCTCCTGGGCCCGGGCCTTGACCTCCGCGAACCGGTGCTGCGGGTAGTACGCGGAGATCAGCACCGCGTCGTTGGTGGGCACCGCCGACACCCAGCCCGTGGGGCCCTCGTAGAGTTCGAAGTGGGTCCGGGGGCCCTTCCAGAAGGTGTAGTAGGCGCACGTCAGTTTCGGGTGCTCGACGGTCTTGGGGGCGCCCACAAGACCGGCCACGGTGGAGCGCATCCCGTCGGCCCCCACCACGAGCCGCGCCCGCTCGGTGGTCTCGGCCCCGCTGTCGCCCGTGACGAGACGGACGCCGCGGACCCGGCCGTCCTCCTCGACGAGACCCGTCACCGCGCAGTCGTCACGGAACTCCACGCCCGCGGCGACCGCGGCGTCGACCAGGATCTTGTCGAGGATGGCACGGCGCGGCGCGTACGCGGCGGTGACGCCGTCCACCGGCTCGGCGCACCCCTCCACCCGGATGTCGTCGCCGAGTTCGTAGACGACGTGGTCCAGCGCCGGGCACCCGGACGCCTTCACCGCGTCGAGCAGGCCCCAGCGCTGCAGTTGCAGCACACCGGTCTGCTGGATGTAGAGGGTCGACAGCTTGTCCGCCGGAAACGCCGACCGGTCGACGAGCAGCACCCGGTAGCCGGCCCGTGCGAACTGCATGGCCGCGGGCGCCCCCGCGCAGCGCGCTCCCACCACGATCACGTCATACATGCCGTCACCCCAACGTCTCTGCGCCACAAGTCGGGAAACGACGCTAGAGGTGTTCCGTGGTGTGTTCTGCTCACGAGTGAGCGGCCCCGCGATCGGGCACCGGAGAAGCTGGAGCCGCACGGAATCGACTCCACCCGGAGGGTGACAGCCACATGGCACTGAAGCAATCCCGGGCGGCCCGGCCCGCCCGGGCCGGACGGCGCACAGGACTCGCGCTGACGGTCATCGCCGTCTCGCAGTTGATGGTGGTGCTGGACGCCACCATCGTCGACGTCGCTCTGCCCAGCATGCAGCGAGAACTCGACATATCGACCGGTGCGCTGTCCTGGGTGGTCAACGCCTATGTGCTGGCGTTCGGCGGCTTCCTGCTCCTGGGCGGCCGTGCCGGTGACCTGCTGGGGCGACGCAGGGTGTTCCTGGCGGGCGTCGGGCTGTTCACCGCCGCGTCGCTCGCGGGTGCCCTGGCGGTCTCCTCCGGGATGCTGCTCGCCGCACGGGCGCTGCAGGGCGTCGGTGCCGCGATCATCGCGCCGACCGTGCTCGCCCTCATCACCACCAACTTCCGCCAGGGCAGCCGCCGCAACCGTGCCTTCGGCGTGTTCAGCGGCATGTCGTCGGCGGGCGCCATCGTCGGCCTGCTGGCGGGCGGTGTGCTCACCGAGTGGCTCTCGTGGCGCTGGGTGCTGGCCGTCAACGTGCCGGTCGGGATCGGGCTGGCCGTGCTCGCCGTGCTCTCCGTCAAGGAGACCCCGCGCCGCCACGGCCGGTTCGACCTGCCGGGCGCGGTCCTGTCGGCGCTGGGCATGGGCGGTCTCGTGTACGGACTCAGCAACGGCCACCGGGACGGCTGGAGCGCTCCGGAGACCCTGGCGGGCTTCGCCGCCGCCGTGGTCCTGCTCTCGGTGTTCGTCCTCGTGGAGAGGCGGGCGGAGCAGCCGATCGTGCCCCTGCGCATGTTCGCCGACCGCAACCGCTGCGGGGTCTACTTCGTGGCGTTCGCGCTCACCGGCGCGTTCATGGGGATGTTCTTCTTCCTCACCCTCTTCCTGCAGGTCGTCCTCGACTACACCCCGTTGCGCGCGGGGCTGGCGTTCCTGCCGGTCATGGTCTGCATCCTGATCAGCGCCAGGGTCACGGCGCAGGTCCTGCTGGCCAGGTTCGGCAAGAAGAAGCCGTTGGTCGCGGGGATCGCGCTCAACACCGCGGCCCTGCTCTGGCTGGCGCAGCTGTCCGCCGACAGCACGTACCTGGGCGGGCTCCTCGGTCCGCTGGTGCTCTTCGGCATCGGCAACGGCCTGATGTTCGTCCCCATGACCATGATCGCCGTCTCCGGGGTCGAGGACCACGAGGCGGGGTCGGCCTCCAGCCTGTTCGACGCCATGACGCAGATCGGCGGCTCGGCCGGACTCGCCGTCCTCGTCGCCGTGTTCGGCGCCAGCGGCGCTCATGCCGGGGCGGGCACCGCGGCGGACCTGACCGACGGGATCGACACCGCGTTCACCGCGGGCGCCGTGCTGGGCGCGGCAGCCCTGCTCGTCGCCGCCCTGTTCGTACGGCCCGTCACGCCCAAGCAGCGCTTCGCACCCGAGATCCTGCGCATCCTCGCCGAGCGGCAGCCCGACCGGGTGCCGATCATGCAGGACGGCGGCACGTTCGTCAGCTACGCGGAGTGGGACCGCCGGTCCAATGCCGTCGCCCACGGCCTGATCGCCAAGGGCGTGCGGAAGGGCGACCGGGTCGCCCTGTTCTTCGAGGGCGTCGACTGGTCCGGCTACGCGATCGCCTACTTCGGGGTGCTCAAGGCGGGAGCCGCGGCCACCCACCTGAACGGCACGCTGTCCGCGGCGGAGCTGGAGCGCCGCCTCGGCCACGCCGAGGCGGTCGGCGTGATCCACAGCGCCGACCTGGCGGTGGCGCCCGCGCTGCCCGCGGGCAGCGCTCGGCGGTGGCTGGCCACGGTCCCCGAGCTGGACGGCGGCGACCACACCCCGGTGGACGTGACGATCGCGTCGGAGGACATCGCCGACATCCTGTACACCTCGGGGACGACGGGCCCGGCCAAGCCGCTCACCAACCCGCACGGCAACCTCAGTTACGGCCGGGGCCCGGGCGCGGTGCTGCAGGAGACCTTCACCAGTTCGGCCCCGATCCTCACGCCCATGCCGCTCGGCACGGTGTTCAGCGCGGGCACCGTCGGCATCTTCGCGCTGACCACGACGGCGCCGATCCTGGTCTGCCCGGCCGACGACGTGGAACTCATGGCGGAGCTCGTCGAGCGGCACGGGGTGGGCTCGGTGATGCTCACCCCGTGGAACGCGATGCGCATGGTCGACACCCGGGTCGGTGACCGGTACGACCTGGGCAGCGTGACCACCATCGGCATCGCCTCGGCCCAACTGCCGGGGAGCTACGCCGAGAAGCTGCTCGAGATGATGCCCGAGGCGGAGATCATGACCGCGTACGGCGGCGGTTCGGAGGCGGTGCCGGCGAGTATCGGCACCGATTACGACTGGAAGCGGCCGACGCGCGTCGGCAAGCCGAGGCCGGGCACGCTGCTGCGGCTCCTGGACGAGGCGGGCACGCCCGTGCCGAGGGGCGAGGTCGGCGAGGTGTGGCTGCGCACCCGGGCCCCCAAGCGGCTGCACCTGGACCCGGAGCTCAACGCGGCCACGCACGTGGACGGGTGGACCCGCACCGGGGATCTGGCGTACTACGGCCCCAAGAAGGAGCTGTACTTCTTCGACCGCGGCAACGACGTCATCAGGACCGCCGCCGGACTCGTCTCCTCGGTCCAGGTGGAGAACGTGCTGTACGACCACCCGGCGGTCCGCGAGGCCGCGGCTGTCGCCGTGCCCGGCGACGGGCCGGCTCAGGTGGTCGTCGCCGTGGTGTGCACCTCCGATCCCGGGGTCGACGGCGAACTGCTGCGGGGGTTCGCCGCCGAGCGCCTCGCGCAGCACCAGGTGCCCCGCGTGGTCCACGTGGTCGAAGAGCTGCCCCGCGGGCCCATGGGCAAGGTCCTGAAGCGGGAGCTGAGGGAGCGCTTCGGCAGCGACACGTCGGCGCTCCGGCCGGGCTGACCGGCCCGCCCACGGGCGCGGGAGGCCTAGAGTACGGACAACACCGAGGAAAGGGGGCGGCCTTGAGCACGACGCACCGGATCGACGTGGGCCGTGAGCAGGCGCTGGCCCATCGAGTGGCGGCGCACGGCCTCGACCGTTCCTCCGCCGCACCGGACGTGCTCGTCCTGGGCGTGCAGGACACGCCGGCCGGCTCTGCACGCGTGGCACTGGCCGCCCGGGGCGCGTCCGCCGACGACCTGGAGCTGGTGTGGTCGTTCCGCGGCGCGCCCCATCTGCACCGGCGCGACGAGCTCCCGGCGCTCGCGGCGGCCCTCTGGCCGGTGAACGACGCCGACGCCACGGCGCGGATCAGCACCACGGTCATCAAGGAGGGGGCGCGGCTGGGGATCGAGGCCTTCCGCGCCGCCGCCGGGGCGTTCCGCGAGCGGGTGACCGCGCCGATGGCCAAGGGGGAGGTCAGCACCGCCGTGAGCGCGGCCGTGCCGGAGTCGCTGACGTACTGGTGCGATCCCTGTGGTGCGCGGCACATCTCGGGCCTGCTGTTCCAGCAGGCCGGGCTGTTCGGCTCGGTCGGGGTCGGCGCGGAACGGGGCCGGACGGTGATCGCTCCGCTGGAGCGGCGATTCGCCGTACCGGCGGCCGCCTCGGGGACGGTCGAACTGGTCCGCGCCTATCTGCGTTTCCTCGGTCCCGCCACACCGGCCGAGGTGGCGAAGTACCTGGGCACCAAACCCGCTGTCGTCAAGGCGGTGTGGCCCGAGGAACTGGTCGAGGTCGCGGTGGACGGGCGGAAGGCCTGGCTGCCCGCGGCGGACGTGGACGCGCTCCTCTCGGCGAAGGGCGGGGATCTCGTCCGGCTGCTCCCTCCGGGCGACCCGTACCTTCAGGCGCGCGACCGCGCGCTGCTCCTGCCGGACAAGGTCCGGGAGAAGGAGGTCTGGAAGGCGATCAACGCACCGGGCGCCCTGCTGATCGGCTCCGAGATCGCCGGCGTGTGGCGGGCGAAGGCCGCCGGACGCCGGCTCGACGTGACGGTCACTCCCTTCGAGCCGCTGCCCGCGTCCGTGCGCGGGGCCGTGGAGGCCGAGGCCGAACTCGTGGCCTCGGCGCGCGGCGCGGCGGAGGTACGCCTGACGCTGTCCTCGTGAGGGCGTCGCTCAGGCGTCCTTCGCCACGACGGTCACGTCCGCGGACTCCGGGTGGAACGCCAGGTGTCCGGCGATCGCCGCGGCGCCCGGGACGGGTTCGGGGTAGGCCCAGGCCACGGGGTGCTCGCCGGTGCCGGCGCGCAGGGTCCAGTAGGAGGCGACTCCTTTGACCGGGCACGTGGTGTGCAGGGCGAACGGCTCCAGAAGATCGAAGCGGACGTCGCCCGGCGGCAGGTAGTAGCGGTCGGGCAGACCGGTCTCCTTCAGGAGGACCGGGTTCCGGGACTCGGCGACGATCCGGCCGTCGATCTCCACACGGACGTGGTGCGGGACGGTGGTCGTCTCGATCCGGTGGGCGGTCATCGTTCCTCCTCCAGGGCGCGCAGCCGCGCGGCGAGTGTCCGGACCGTGGGGTGGTCGAACAGTTCGGCCACCGGAAGGTGCGGGTCGATCAGCTGGACGACGCGGATCGCGGCCAGGGAATCCCCGCCCGTGGCGAAGAAGTCGCCGTCCGGGCCGACGTCCTCGATGCCGAGGATCTCACACCAGGCGTCGGCGACCCTCCGTTCCCACGCGTCGAGTGGGGGCGCGGGAACCCCACCGCCCGTCTCCCCGCCGCTCGTCTCCCCGCTCGCGCCGCGGGGGGAGGGCAGCGCCGTGCGGTCCACCTTCCCGTTCGGGGTGAGGGGGAACGCGTCGAGGAGCACGACGGCCGCGGGGACCATGGCGTGCGGCAGCAACGAGGCGGCGTGGAACCGCAGTTCCTCGCCGGTGACCTGCCTGCCGGGGTGCGGGACGGCGTGGGCGATCAGACGCCTGTCGTGGTCCCCTGCGCCCTGCGCGGTGACGACGCAGGCCTTGACCGCCGGGTGCTCCGTCACGGCGGCCTCCACCTCGCCGGTCTCGACGCGCACGCCGCGGATCTTGACCTGGAAGTCGATGCGGCCGAGCAGTTCGAGCAGGCCGTCCGCGTCGTACCGGGCCAGGTCCCCGGTGCGGTAGAGGCGCTCGTCGGTCACGGGTCCGTGGGACCAGGTGCCGAACCGGGCGTCGGTGACGGCCTGTTCGCCGAGATACCCGCGGGCCAGGCCGTCGCCGGCGAGGTACAGCTCGCCGGGCACCCCGACCGGGACGGGCCGGCCTGCGGCGTCCAGGACGTACGTCCGCTGGTTGGCCATCGGCCGGCCGTACGGGATGCTCACCCGGTCGGGGTCGGTCCGCACGACCTCGTGGACGGTGGAGTGGATCGAGGCCTCGGTCGCACCGCCCAGGGCGATGAAGCGCAGCCCGGGCGCGTGGGCCCGGATCCGCTCCGGCAGAGCGACCGGGATCCAGTCCCCGCCGCAGAGGGACAGGCGCAGCGACGTCAGATCGGCGTCGCCGGCCCGCTCGGCGTGCGTGACGAGCAGTTCGTACAGGGAGGGCGCCGAGTTCCAGAGGGTGATCCGGTGTGTGCGGATCAGTTCGGCCCAGTGGGCGGGGTCCTTCTCGCGCCCCCGGTCGGGTACGACGACGGTGGCCCCGGACACGGCCATGCCGAGGAACTCGTACACCGACATGTCGAAGCTGGGCGAGGACACGGCGAGGACCGCGTCGCCCGGGCCCACCTCGTAGCGGGTGTCGATGTCGAGCAGGTTGTTGAGGACACCCGCGTGGCGCAGGGCGATGCCCTTGGGCCGGCCCGTCGAGCCGGAGGTGAAGATGATGTAGCAGAGGTCGTCCGGTGCGACGGCCGCGTCCGGTGCGGTGTCCGGGTGGGCGGCGATCGCGGCGGCGTCCGTGTCGAGGCGGACCGTGCGCTCGGGGGGCAGGCCGAACCGTCCGGCCGTCTCTCCGAGGGTGACGACGAGGGGGCACCGTGCGTCGGCGAGCATCGTCCGCAGTCGGGCCCGGGGGTACGCGGGGTCGAGCGGGACGTAGGCACCGCCCGCCTTCAGCACGGCGAGGGCGGCGACGAGGAACTCGGCCGACCTGGGGAGGGAGAGCCCGACCGGGGTCTCGCGCGCCACGCCGAGCGCCCGGAGGTGCCGGGCGAGGCGGTTGGCGGCGGCGTCGGCCTCGGCGTACGTGACCCGGCGCTCCCCGTCGACGACCGCGACCGCGTCGGGCCGCCGCTCGACGTGCCGGGCGAAGGCGCCGTGCAGGGTGCCGTCGTGCAGCGGGAGTTCGGTGCGGGTGTCGTTCCACTCCACGAGCATGCGGTGGGTCTCCGCCTCGGTCAGCAGGGGCAGCCGGGCCAGGGCGAGGCCGGGGTCGGCCACCGCGCCCGCCAGGAGCGTGCGGTAGTGCCCCAGGAATCGCCGCGCGGTCTCCTCGTCGAAGAGAGCACCGTCGTAGGCGACATCGAGCGCCCCGAGCAGCTCGCCGTCGGCGGCGTCGGCGTCGGCGTCGGCGACACGCAGCCACAGCTCGCCGTACGGAGGGAGCGCGGCGTCGGCCGGCCCGCCCCGTGCGAACCCGACCGAGGCAGCGTGGTCCGGGCCCGTGGCCGGGTCGGGCGCCCTCCGGAGGCGCTCGGCGACCTGCCGTACCAGCTGCGCGAACGAGGTGCCGGAAGCCGTGTCGAGGACGAGGAGCCGGGGCGGCCGGCCGGCCGCGGTGAACCCGAAGGCGACCCGGGACTGGGCGGTCCAGCGAGCGAGCAGAGCCGCGTACGCGGCGAGCAGCACGGCGTCGGTTCCGGTCCCCGCCCGCTCCGCCTCGGCCCGGACCATCGCGCCGATCTTCGCGGGCTCCTCCGGGTCTGCGGTGCGCTCCCCAAGGGGGCGGCGGGCGGACCCGGGCGGGCGGCGCCGGTCGGCGGGCAGCCGGACGAGGCCCGGCGCGGAGGCCGTCGAGGACGCGGGGTCGGACGGGGTGCTCACAGGGTGACCTCCGAGCCGGTGGGCAGCTTCGACGGGGGGTATCCGGGCAGCGGGAACCGGGCGCAGAGTTCCCGGACCTCGGCCCGCACCGCACGCTGCACGCCGGGGTCGAGGGTGTGGGTGGTGTCGTCGACGCTGATCACGGCCGTCAGCACCGCGTCGATCAGCTCGACGCACCGGGCCATCTCGGAGGGGCCCATGCCCCGTTGGGCGAGGATGTTCGTCCCGAGCCGCAGTCCGCTGGTGACCTGGGCGGACCGGGTGTCGCCCGGGATGCTGTTGCGGTTGGCGAGGATGCCGCAGCCTTCGAGCGCGCGCTCGGCGACCAGGCCGCTGATGCCGGACGGACGGAGGTCGAGGACGACCATGTGGTTGTCGGTTCCGCCGGTCAGCAGCCGGTGTCCGCGGCGGGACAGCCCCTCGGCGAGCGCACGCGCGTTCTCCACGATCAGCCGCGCGGTCCACCGGGCGGACTCCGCCCGCAGCAGGCCGAGGGCCCGGGCCTTGGCGGCGATCGACGCGGGGCTCGGGGTGCCCTGGGAGCGCGGGAAGACGGCGCGGTTCATCAGGTCGGAGAGGGGGGTGCGACCGTCCGGGCCGGGGGTCCGGTGCTCGGCGCCGATGAGGATGAGACCGCCCCTGGGGCCGCCCAGCTGCTTGTAGGTGCTGGTGGTGGTGACGTGGGCGAGGTCGATGGGGCTGGGGTGCTCGCCCGCGGCGACGAGTCCCGCGATGTGCGAGATGTCCGCGACGAGGTAGGCCCCCACCTCGTCGGCGACGGCCCTGAACCGGGCGAAGTCGATCCGGCGCGGGTAGGCACTGGCGCCGGCGAGGACGACCCCGGGGCGGTGCGCGTGCGCGAGTCGCCGTACCTCGTCGTGGTCGATCCGGCCGTGCCGGTCGAGTCCGTAGGACACGGCGAGGAAGTGGCGGCCGGTGACGGAGGCGGTCGAGCCGTGCGTCAGATGGCCGCCCGAGTCCAGACCCAGGCCGAGCAGGACGCCGCCGGGCGGCAGCAGGCTCATGAGGACGCTGAGGTTGGCGCTCGAGCACGAGTGCGGCTGGACGTTGGCGTACCGAGCGCCGAAGGCCGCCCGAGCGCGTGCCTCCGCGAGGCGTTCGACCTCGTCGAAGTACCGGGAGCCGGGATGGTAGCGGGCCCCGGGGTAGCCCTCGGCCGTGACGTTGGACAGGACGGCGCCCGCCGCTGCCAGCACCGACGGGTCGGCGACGCTGGACGAGGCCACCATCGCGAGGGTGGAGCGCTGCTGGTCGAGTTCGGCGTCGAGCAGGGCGGCCAGGTCCGGGTCCGCGTCGCGGAGCGCCGCGGAGCCCTCGTTGAGCAGCGTCAGGTGCGGCGAGGGGGTCCGGCCGGCGGCCTCGTCGGCTGCTTCAGCCACGCCGCTCACCCGGCCAGGCCGGTGAGCCGGTCCCTGAGCACGTGCTTGAGCACCTTGCCGTTCGCGCTGCGCGGCATCACGTCGACCTGGTGGAAGCGACTGGGGATCTGCTCGGGTGCCAGGTGGGCGGCCAGGAACGCGGGCAGTTCGTCGAGGGCGGCGGGGTCGGCCAGCGCGACGGCGGCCGTCACGTCCTGGTCCCCGTCCTCGCCGGGCATCCCGAAGACGGCCGCCGCCCGCACGGACGGGTGCTCGTAGAGCGCGGCCTCGACCTCGATGGTGGAGACGAGCGTGCCGCGGGTGCGGATGGCCACGTTGCGCCGGTCGAAGAAGTGGAGGAGGCCGTCCGCGTCGACCCTGCCGAGGTCGCCGGTGCGGGTCCAGCGGTCGGCGTGGACCTTGGCGTTGAGCTCGGGGTTGCCGAAGTAGTAGCGCTTGGGCGCCGGGCTGCGCAGCCAGATCTCGCCCAGCTCGCCGGCCGGCACCTCCTCGCCGTGCTCGTCGGCGATGCGCAGTTCCGTGCCGCGCAGCGGGCGTCCGGTGGCCATGGGCACGGCGGGGTCGAAGGTGTGGCCGATCGACGCGGGTACGGCCTCGGAGGCCGCGTACGACATGTTGAGCCGCGCGTTCGGCATCGCTTCGAGCAGCCGCCGGGCGATCGCGGGCGGCAGCGCCGTCGAGGCGTTCGCGATGGTCTCCACGCAGCTGAGGTCGTGGCGTTCGGTCGCGCCGCTGTGCACCAGCTGCATGGCCAGCCAGGGAGTGATCATGATGGAGCCGATGCTGAACTTCTCGATCAGCTGCGCCATCCGCTCGGGTGCGTCGATGGGGCAGATGACCAGCGTCGACGGCGTGTGGATGGAGAAGTTGATCGTGGTGGCGCTCGCCGTGGTGCCGAGCGGCATCGGTGTCAGCAGGGGCTCGGGGTCGCCGAACAGGTGGAAGCCCTCCGGCCCGCGGCCGTAGGTGAGGTTGCCGTGCGGTGACGCGGATCCCTTCGCCGGTCCCGTGGTGCCGGAGGTGAAGAGGATGTCGGAGATGTCGGTGACCGCGACCTCGATCCGTGGATCGCTCGTGTCCTCGCTCGCCAGGGAGGTGACGGTGCCCGTGAAACCGGTGAACGCGGCGGGCGGGCGGATGTCCTCACCGTGCAGGATGCCGACCGCGGAACAGAACTCCATCCGGCGGACGATCTCCTCGGCACCGACGTCCTGGTTCAGATGGGTGGCGGTGGCCCCGGCCTTCAGCACCCCCATGTAGGCGACGGCGTAGTCGATCCAGTCGAGACCGTCGAAGACGAGGCCGATGACCTGGCCGTGCCGTACCCCGGCGGCCACCAGACCCCGGGCGACCGCGTTGGAACGCCGGTCCCACTCCCCGTATCCGATGGTCGGGCCGTCGTCGACGTTCAGGGCGATCCGGTCGGGCTGGAGTTCCGCACGTCGTCGCAGCAGGTCGTGCACCGTGAAGCTGGTGGTGATCTCCGGCATGTGGGCGCGCTCGGTCATGGGGGCTCCCTGTCCGCACCGGCGAACAGTCGCCGGCGAACTGACGGTCGTGGCTCCGGGGGGCGATACCCGGCCGTCGCCGACGATACGAACCGCACGACCCGCGCGATGCCCACGATTGAGCGAACAGCCCGAGTCCGCCGAGCCGTCGACGCCCTCGCCCTGGCCCGAGTCCTCGCCCTCGCCCTCGCCCTCGCGCGATTCCGCTCGGCCGCGAAGACGCTCACAACCGAGCAGACCGCGGGGCCGTCGAGCCGGGAATCTGCCCGCGGGCACCACGGCCGCGACAGCACGAGGAGACGAGGATGGCGACACCCGCCGCATGGAACGTGCTGCGCGCAGCGGACCGTTCCGAACTGGTCCTGGCCTGCGACTTCTCCGCGGCCGGCCGGCCCATCGCGAGTTTCGCGGATCTCGCCGGGCTGCTGACGACCGAGTGCGCCCTGTGGGAGACGGCCCCACCGCCTCCGCAGGAGGCCGCCCGGATGACCGGTGCGGACCAGGTGGCGCGCTGGGCGGCCGACGTCCGCGCCGCGGGGGTCCCCGTACGCGCGGTCCTGGGGTTCTGCACCGGGGCCCTGTACGCGGGCGCCCTGGCGGAGGAGATCGCCGGCGGCCGACGGCGGCCGAGGCTGATCCTGCTGGATCCCGAGCCCACCCGGACGCAGGCCATGCTCGGCTTCTACGAGTCACTGGTCGGCGAGCGTTTCGCGTCGGTGCTGTCCCCGGCCGAGGCGGAGGAGGCGCTGCGCGAGGGTCGCCGGCTCTCCGGCGCGTACGGCCCGGCGGAACTCGCGCACCGGTTCGGCGCGCTGCTGAGCGGCGTGGTGGAGTCCGCCTTCGCGCGGCTGGGGCTTCCCGCGGGCCGCGTCGCCGAGTTCACCGGCCTGTCCCTGTCCTATCTGTACTGGCTGGGCGCCGCCGACGCCTGCGCCATGCGCGGCCCGTGGGCCTCGGCCACGGCGGTGAACGGAGCGACGCCCGGCATGGGCCTGGACTCCTTCTCCCCGGCCGAACGGGTCGGCCTGGTCGAGCGGACCTTCCACCTCGACGTGTCGCACACCGACCTCATGCGCAGCCCCGAGACCGCGCGCCTCGTCGACGACCTGCTCAGCGAGGACACGCTGGGCCGAGAACAAGGAGAGCTGACGTGGACCACCCCGACACCGCAGGGCCCGACGAGCTGACCGGGTATCTCGTCGGACTCTGGCGAGAGCTCCTCGACCCCGAGGGAACCGGCCTCCCGGAGATCGCCCCCGAGTCGAACTTCTTCGTGGAGGGGGGCCACTCGCTGCTGGGCGTCACCCTGCTCGCGCGGGTGGAGGAGACCACGGGCCGCGAGCTGCGGCTCGTCGACCTCTTCAAACACCCGACCCCTCTCCGTCTCGCCGCGCGACTGCGCGCCGCGCACCCCGACATCGTGATCGCCCAGTGAAGGGAACAGACGACATGACCCCCCAGGCCGCCCGGACACCGCTGCGCCCGCTCCGCCCCGCGCACGAGCAGAGCAGCGTGCCGCTGGACAAGGTCCTGCACTCCGCCAACGCCGGGTTCCTCGTGCACCGCAGCGGTCTGATCACCTACGAACACCGGGCGGAAGGGCTGCAGTTCGCCTCCGAACTGGTCGAGCTGATCAACCCGGGGGACGTCGGCCACGTCTCGGTCTTCCTCTACGAGGAACTCTTCGGCGTGCACAACAGGCTCCACTGGATCCTGCACCTCAAGCAGCCCAACGACTACGCCCGGCTGCTCGACAAGGTCGACCACGACAAGAAGTGGCGCGAGATCACCGACCTCGACCGGCTCCCCACGAAGGGCGGGGGCGGCTGGGAGCGGATCTTCGTCGAGGGCAGCATCCAGGAGACGGTGATCTGCCCGCAGCACGGTGTCGGCCACGGCGATCACGGGGAGGGCGACACCTTCCAGCCCGCGGCCCGGTTCCAGACGAAGCTGCCGGCGGAGCAGTTGCTGCACTCGGCCAATTCGGCGCTGACGGTGCACCGGGTCGTCCAGGCGCGGTACGCGGTGCGTGACGAGGCGCGGGCGTTCCTCTACGAGTGGGGGAACGCGGTCAACGACGCGCTTCCCGGTCTCGCGACGGCGTTCCTGTTCGAGGAGATGTGGGGCCGCCAGGACCGGCTGCACACCATGATCCACCTGTCCTCGATGGAGGCGTACCTCCACCTCGCCGAGCTGGTGGAACGGGACCCGGCCATGCGGGAGTTGCTGTCCCGCCAGTGGATCCCCGGATTCAAGGGCGGCGGCACCTGGGAGCGGTTGTTCGTCGACGGCTCCATGACGGAGACGCTGCTGGCGCCGCGACACCGGGACTGACGTCGGTGCGTACGTACGGCCCGGGCCCGGTGAGGCGGTCGCTTCACCGGGCCCGGGCCGTACCGTCACGGCGGGCTAGCGGGTGATGACTTCCAGGGTGATCGCGGGCCGGTTGCCGAAGCGCCGGCCCATGTCGCCGGCGATGGCGGTGAAGGGCCCCCGGATGTCCTTGATCCCGATGCCCTCCAGGTAGGCCGCGTGCGCCTCGATGGAGGCGATGGCCAGGTCGAGGGTGTCGGTGATGTCCACCGCGTGGGTCGGGTGCGGGGACTGCGCGATCGCGATGTGCTTGACACCGCCCCATGGTTCGAGTTCCGGGTGCGGGAAGATCCAGCGGTTCCCCGCGTCGCCCACCGCGTCGAAGAGCGCGAGCCCGGTGTGGCGGTGGTCGGGGGAGTTCCGCTTGCCTCCGGGGAACGTGTCGTGGTGGTTGAAGCCCACGATCAGCTCGGGTCGGTGCCGACGGATCGCGTGGGCGATGTCGCGGCGCAGGTCCACGCCGTACTCGATGACGCCGTCCCGGTGGTCGAGGAACTCGACCTCCGAGACCCCCACGATCTTCGCGCTGGCGCGCTGTTCGGCCTCGCGCACCTCGGCCGCCCGCTCCGGCGGGAGGCCGTCGATGCCCGCCTCGCCGCGGGTCAGCAGCAGATAGGACACCTCCTTGCCCTCGGCCGTCCAGGCGGCGATCGCCCCTGCCGCGCCGAACTCCACATCGTCGGGGTGCGCGACCACCGCGAGGGCACGGGTCCAGTCGGTCACCATCGGCTGCAGCTGGTCTGCCATCTCGTACGTCCCTTCCAGGAGTGGGCCTGCCATGCTCGCGCCCCCGACGGGCCCCGGTCTGCTCACTGTTGGGCAAGATCCCAGGTGGACGGGGGGTTACGGCTCGGTCGACGGAAGTGCTCAGTTGTGAGCTGAAGGGCCGCGAGGCGTCGGCCTAGCTTCTGGGCATGTCATCCCTGCCCCCTGCTGAAGGGGCTGCCGAACCCGACCACGTCGAGACGGTGCACGCCTTCCTCCGTCGGCGGGCCGGGCAGGAGCCCGACCGGATCGCCCTCGACATCGCCGGCGGTGAGACGCTCACGTTCCGCCGGTGGGAGGAGCGGTCCAACGCGGCGGCGCGAGCGCTGCTGGCCCGCCGGGTCCGACCCGGCAGCCGCGTCGCACTGCTCTTCTCCGACCAGGACTGGATCGATTACGCCGTGGCCTATCTCGGCGTCCTCAAGGCCGGCGGAACCGCCGTCCACCTGAGCGCCGACGTCACCGCGGACGAGCTCCGCAGGCGTTGGGCCGAGACCGGTGCGGAAGGTCTGGTGCACAGCACCGGCCTGACGGCTCCGGCCGGCTTCGACGGCTGGGTGGTGCCTGCCGCGGAACTCGTCGGCGACACCGCTCCGGTGCAGGTGCCCACCGGACCGGACGATCTGGCCGACATCCTCTACACCTCGGGCACCACGGGTCCCGCCAAGGCCTACACCAACCCGCACAGCACGTTGATGCACGGGCGCCGTCCCGCCGGGCTCAAGCGGCTCGACGGCTCGGCACCGCTCCTCGCGCCGATGCCGATGGGCACCCCGTCGAGCGCCATGAGCGCCTCGCTCATGCCGCTGAACTCACCGTCCACAGTGGTCCTCTGCCACCCCGACGACATCGAGAGCATGGGCCGGCTGATCGCCCGGTACGGGGTCGCCACGGTGCTCGCGACGCCCTGGATCGCCCAGCGGATGGTCGCCGAGCGGCTGGCGGAGCGGTACGACCTGAGCAGTGTGACGACGGTGGCGATCGCCTCGGCGGCGCTGCCCGCGTCCACCGCGCGCGCCCTCCGGGAGATGATGCCGGGCCTCGCCATCAACACGGCGTACGCACAGGGCGAGGCGGTACCGGCCGTGATCCTCGGCTCGTTCGACCCGGACCGCCCCCTGGCGCTCGGTCGTCCGGCGCCGGGCACGGAGCTGCGGGTCGCGGACCCGGAGGGCGAGGCGGTGCCCGACGGCGAGATCGGCGAGATCTGGCTGCGTTCGGCGGCCGCGACCCGTCGCTACGTCGACGAGTCCCTCAACGCGCTTCTGCGAGACGGAGACGGCTGGATCCGCACCCGTGATCTGGGCCGGGTCGGCGCGGACGGCGACCTGTACCTCTTCGACCGGATGACCGACGCCGTCCGGGTCGGGGACCGACTCGTCTCCACCCTCGAGGTGGAGGGGGTGTTGTACGACCACCCCGCGGTACGGGAGGCGGCCGTGTTCGGCGTACCCGGTCCGGACGGCGACCCGGCCGTCGTGGCGGCGCTGGTCCTCGACCCGTCCCCGGAGGCGGAGGCCGAGGTGACGGCCTTCCTGCGCGAGCGCCTGGAGCCCCCTCGGATCCCGTCGGCCGTCCACGTGGTCGACGCCCTCCCCCGCGGTGTGACCGGCAAGGTCCTCAAACACCGGCTGCGCGAGCGGCTGCCCGTACTCACCGACCGACACCAACCCCGAAGGGCAGGAACCCCGTCATGAGCCAAGATTCCTCGCAGTTCACCCTGCCGGTGGCGCACCGCCAGACCTCGGTGCCGCTGCCCGACCTGCTCCACTCCGGCAACGCGGGTGTGGTGGTGGAGCGGGTGGGCCAGCTGCGCGCCGAGTTCCGCTCCGAGGGACGCCGGTTCGCCAGGGAGCTCGCGGAGTACATCAACACCCGCTATGTCGGCGTCGCCGGCGTATTCCTCTACGAGGAGACGTTCGGTACCGAGGACCGACTGCACTGGCTGATTCACCTCGAGTCTTTCGACGCATACGAGAAGCTGATCGGAATGGGCAGTCAGGACGAGGGCTGGCGTGACATCATCATGCGTCACCGCATCCCCGAGGAGCGGGGCGGAGGTTCTTGGGAGCGCATGTTCATCGACGGCAGCCTGCACGAGACGGTCCTGATCCCGTCGAGTTTCGGCATGTACGGCACCGCCGACAAGAAGCCGGAGACCGTCGTCGAGGTGGACGGCGCGAAGGTCGAGAGGTTCCTCGTGCCGACCGCCGCCCACCAGAGCAGCCAGGCCGAAGAGGACGTACTGAATTCGGCCAACTGCGGTCTGCTCATGCACCGGACCGGTGAGCTGAACTACGAGTTCCGCGCCGAGGGGCGGCAGTTCGCCCGGGCGCTCGCGGAGGGGTGGAACAAGAGCCTCGCCGGGCACGCGACGATCTACCTCTACGAGGAGGCGTTCGGGCTGTCCGACCGCATTCACTGGTTCATCCACCTGCGCTCCGTCACCGACTACTACCACCTCATGGGGCTGCGGGCCCGCGTGGACGAGGCCGCTCGGATGATCTTCACGAAGCAGTGGATATCGGACGAGAAGGGCGGCGGCGGCTGGGAGAGGATGTTCGTCCAGAGCACCCTCAAGGACATGGCGCTCACCCCGCAGCACTGGGGCATGCACGCCACCCAGACACCGCAGTGACCCAGCCACCACGGAACACTGTCACTCAATGACGAGGGAGTACACGATGAGCACCACGGCCGCCGGGACCTTCGAGCTGGTCTGGGACGAGCAGCCCCCCTACCTCACCGACGAGGGCACGACGCTGTCCAAGGTCGTCGTGACCAAGACCTTCACCGGGGACATCACGGGCACCAGCGTGACCGAGCTGATCAAGGCGATGACGAGCGAGCCGACGTCCGCCGGCTATGTCGCCATCGAGCGCCTGACCGGCACGGTGCACGGCCGGAAGGGCACCTTCATCCTCCAGCACAGCGCCATCTCCACCCGCGGTGAGGGCGACCTCAACATCGTCATCGTGCCGGATTCGGGCACGGGCGAGCTGAGCACCATCAGCGGCAGGCTGAATGTCGTCCCCGCCGAAGGCACGCACAGCTACACCCTGGAATACGAAATCAACGATTCCGTCTGACATTCCAAGGCCGGGGTGACCATCACCCCGGCCTTTCCTTTTCCCTGAGCTCCAGGGCTTCCACCACCTCTCGTCCCCGCACGCGAGTCACTTCGGCGAGCAATTCCAGAGGGGCGATTTCCAGCCAGAATAACCGGCCAAATCCCCGAGGATTTTAATGTCCTCACTCTTGTTCGATCGGCGAGTTCTGGCCATAATTTCACCATTGATGCCCAATTGGTGAGACAAAGTGCGCACAGGCGCCAATGCCGCCTGGACCGCGAGTGCGCACATCCCATCCGTTTCTGGAAAGGCCGTGACGCCTGTACCGGAGGGATCGAGTCACCACACCGCAACTGCGCCCAGAGGTCGCACGGAACCGAGAGCAGCACACTCCAGCTGCTGCGTTCCAGGGCCTGCCGGCCCGGGCGGGGATCGAAAGAGGGGGAAATGAACGGTTCTGTGAACAGCTGTCGCCATCGCATGGAACAAGCCGATCCCAGCCACATGACCGAAGGGTGTTGGTGTCGGTGATCTCCTCTCCTGCCTCGGCCCGACTGGGCGAGACGCTCGCGCAGCTGATCCACTCCAAGGCCCTGACCGCCACCACCGTCGAGGTCGCCCGTCGCGAGGTCGTGTACGGCTGCCTGGACCGCGACCGCAGCATCTACCTGATCGAACGAGGTCAGGTGAAGGCCATCGTGCCCTCCCGGGAGGGCAAGGAGTGTCTGCTCGACATCTACTCGGCCGGGGACGTCTTCGGCGAACTCTGCCTCGTGGGGGACACGCGGACCGAGATGGTCTCCGCGATGACCCCGGTCGTCCTGAAGCGGATGCCCGCCGGCCAGCTGGTCGCCGCGATGGGTGACGCGGACCTGCGCGACGAGATGGTGCGCCACATGGCGGGCCGGCTCTTCGAGCGCCAGCAGCTCATCGCCGGACTGGTCACCGAGGACAGCGAGTACCGCCTGGCGACCGTGCTGCTCCACCTGGGCCGCAAGCTCGGCAGACGAGAGGCGCACCTCCTGCAGATACAGGAGAAGATCACCCAGGAGGAACTGTCGGCGATGGTCGGCACGACCCGCTCACGGGTGGGGTACTTCCTCAAGCGCTTCCGCAACGCGGGCCTGGTCAACCGGGGCCGGGGCTGCTTCATGGCGATCCACGAGCCGCGGCTGCAGAGCTTCATCTCCCAGGGCTACGCCGCGCAGCCGCTGTCCTCGACGTTACCGCGACAGCGGACGGCGGCATGACCATCGGCGTGCTCGCGTCGGACGCCGCACCACCGCTCGGCGCGCACCAGGTCCAACTCCTGCTGCTCCAGCTCGGCGTGCTGCTGCTCCTGGCGTTCTGCCTGGGCCGGCTGGCCATCCGGTGCGGTCTGCCGGCCGTCGTCGGCGAGCTGAGCACCGGGGTCCTGCTGGGGCCCTCGGTCCTCGGCGCGACGGCCCCCGGACTGGCGGACCGGCTGCTGCCCTCGGGGCCCGAACACGCTCATCTCCTGGACGCGGTGGCCCAGTTCGCCGTGGTGATGTTCGTCGGCGTCGCCGGCGCCCAGATGGACGTGGGCATGGCGCGGCGCAGACGGGGCGTCCTGGCCAAGGTGAGCCTGGGCAGTCTGCTGATCCCGCTGGGGCTGGGCGTCGGCGCCGGCTTCCTCGTGCCCCGCGCCCTGATGGGCGACTCGGCGCAACGTCCGGTCTTCGCCCTGTTCCTCGGGGTCGCCCTGAGCGTCAGCGCCATCCCGGTGATCGCCAAGACACTCACCGACATGCGCCTGATGCACCGCAACGTCGGGCAGCTCACGCTGGCCTCGGCGGCCGTCAGCGACGCGGTCGGCTGGTTCCTGCTCTCCCTGGTCTCGACCATGGCGGTCGGCGCCCTCACGGCGGGCGACGCCGGCCTCGCGCTGCTCTCCCTGGCCGGGTTCGTGGCCGTCATGACGTTCCTGGGCGGCCCGTTGGTCCGAGCGGGGATGCGCCGGGTGAACCGGACGGGCGACGCCGGTCCGGCGGCCGCGACGGCCGCGATCGTCATCCTGCTCAGCGCGGCCGCGTGCCAGGCGCTCGAACTGGAGGCGGTGTTCGGCGCGTTCGTGGCGGGCGTCCTGATCTCCTCGACGGTCGACCAGCGGCTGCTCGCGCCGCTGCGGACCGTGACGCTCGCGGTGCTCGCGCCGCTCTTCCTGGCCACCGCGGGGCTTCGGGTCGATCTCACCGCCCTGGCGGACCCGGCCGTCCTGCTGGCCGGTGTCGCGGTGCTCGCGCTGGCCACCCTGGGCAAGTTCGCCGGGGCCTACCTCGGAGCGCGCCTCGGCCGACTCGGCCACTGGGAGGGGATGGCGCTCGGCGCGGGGCTCAACGCCCGCGGGGCGGTCGAGATCGTCGTCGCGACGGTCGGCCTGCGGCTCGGGATCCTCACCACGGCGACCTACACCATCGTGGTGCTGATCGCCGTCGCCACCTCGATGATGGCGCCGCCCCTGCTGCGCTGGGCCATGAACAGGATCGAACAGACCGCGGAGGAGTTCCTGCGCGAGGCCGAGACGGCGCCGGACGGGAGTGACCGGGAGCGGCGCCCGCTGCCGGGATCGCCCCTCGTGGCCGACGAGAGGAAGACACCATGAACGCCTTCCCGCCGACCGTGGGGATCGAGGCCGTCAACGCCTACGTGGGACGCGCCTCGTTCGGGGTTCGGGAGCTCTTCGCGGCCCGCGGCCTCGACGACCGCCGCATGGACAACCTCATGATGGAGCGCAAGTCCGTCAACCTGCCGTGCGAGGATCCGGTGACCAACGCGGTGAACGCCGCCAAGCCGCTGGTGGACGCGCTGTCCGCGGAGCAGCGCGACCGGATCGAACTGGTCGTCGTCGGCACCGAGTCGGGCCTGGACTTCGGCAAGCCGATCAGCACCTACGTGCAGGACCTCCTGGGGCTCGGCAAGCGCTGCCGCTCGTTCGAGGTCAAGCACGCGTGCTACGGCGGGACCGCGGCCCTGCAGACGGCGGCCGCGGTCGTCGCGACCAGCCCGGTTCCCGGCGCCAAGGCCCTGGTGGTCGCCGCCGACGCGTCGAGCGTCGCCGCCCGCGACACGTACTGGGAGCCCTCGCAGGGTGCCGGCGCCGTGGCCATGCTGGTCGGCGACGACCCTCAGGTCCTCGCCCTGGACCCCGGCGCCAACGGCTACCACAGCTTCGAGGTCATGGACACGCTGCGGCCCCGGCCCGACCTGGAGGCGGGTGACTCCGACCTGTCGCTGATGGCGTACATGGAGTGCCTCGTCCACAGCTTCCGTGCCTACCGGGAGCGCGTGCCAGGCGCCGACCTGATGACCAGCTTCGACCACCTCGTCTTCCACACCCCGTTCGCGGGCATGGTCAAGGGCGCCCACCGCAGGCTGCGGCGGGCCGAGAGCCCCGCGCCGCCGGCCGAGATCGACGCCGACTTCGCCGACCGGGTCGAACCGTGCCTGCGGTACACGGCCCAGGTCGGCAACGTCTACTCGGCCGCGCTGTACCTGGCGTTGTGCTCGCTCGTCGACCACGTGGACCTCTCCGCGCCGAAGCGGCTGGGCATGTTCTCGTACGGCTCGGGCTGCGCCTCCGAGTTCTACAGCGGCGTCGTCACCCCGGCGGGCCGGGACCGGGTGGCCGGCCGGCGGATCGCCGACGCCATCGCCGACCGGAGACCGCTGACCCTCCCCGAGTACGAACTCGTCAGCGATCTCGCCGTGCGCCGCATGGCCGGGGTCCGTGACCACGCCTACGACGTCACGCCCTACGCCGACGTCTACGAGGACCGCTTCGCCGGCCGCGGGCTGCTCGTTCTCGACAAGGTCGTCGACTTCCACCGCCGCTACCGATGGAGCTGAGCATGGAGTACCGGGCACTCAAGGTCCGTCGGCAGCCCGAGGCGCTGCGGATCGTCATCGACCGTCCCGGGCAGGACAACAGCATCAACGGGGACCTCATCGAGGACCTGCACTCCGCGCTCGACCTCGCCGAGGCCGATCCCGCGCTGCGGCTGATCGTGCTGGAGGGCTCCGGGCCCGTCTTCTGCTCCGGGATGGACTTCGCCGACGCGGCCCGCGACGCCACCACCGAAGGCGGCCGCACCCTGCCGACCGAGGGCGGCCGGGCCTTCTACGGCCTGCTCAGGCGATTGACCACCCTCCCCCGGATCGTCGTGTCCGTGGTGGACGGCCGGGTGACGGGGGGCGGGGTCGGGCTGGTGGCCGCCAGCGACTTCGTGTACGCGAGCGAGCGCAGCAGCTTCGCTCTGCCGGAGGCGCTGTGGGGGCTGTTGCCGTGCTGCGTGACGCCGTTCCTGATCCGGCGGATCGGCTTCCAGCCCGCCTACGCGATGACGATGAGCACCCTGCCCGTCACGGCCGCCCGAGCCGCCGAGCTGCGTCTGGTCGACGAGCTCACCGACCACGCGGAGCGGACGCTGCGCCGGCTGGCGTCCCGCATCACGAAGATCGACGCGAGCGTCATCGCGGACGGCAAGCGGTACTTCGCCCGCATGGGGACCTCGCCGGAGGAGCTGGAGGAGGTCGCCGTCGCCGAGTTCGCGCGTCTGATGTCCTCCCCCGCCGTGCGCGACCGGATCACCGGCTTCGCGACCGAGCGGCGCATGCCCTGGGAGACCGTCCGGTGAGCCCGGCGTGATCGGGTGCATCCTTCCCCCCGAGGCGGAGTGGGCCGAGATGTTCGGCGACACCGAGGAAGGCGGGCTCTATCCCGAGGAGGAGGCCCTCATCCGTGGCGCGGTCGGGTCGCGGCGCCGTGAGTTCACGACGGCGAGGGTCTGCGCGCGGCGGGCGTTGGGGCGTCTCGGAGTGGCTCCGGCGCCCCTGCTGCCGCAGGGCCGCGGGGCGCCCGGCTGGCCCCCCGGCGTGGCCGGGAGCATCACCCACTGCAGCGGCTACCGCGCGTGCGCGGTGGTGCGGCGTGGCGACGTGCTGTCGCTGGGGATCGACGCCGAACCCAACGAGGCGATCAGCGCCGGAGTGCTGGCGATGGTCGCGCTGCCGCACGAGGCGGATCAGGTGCGGGAGCTCGGGGCTCGGATGCCCGGGGTGTGCTGGGACCGGCTGCTGTTCAGCGCCAAGGAGGCCCTGTACAAGGCGTGGTATCCGCTGACCGGCATGGAGATCTCGTTCGAGCACGCGGAGGTGGGCTTCGAGCCGGAACGGGGCGCCTTCGGCGTGCGCATGCTGGTCGCTCCCCCGCCGGGACGGAGCGTGCCACCGATCCGTGGACGCTATCTGCTGACGGGCGGCCTGCTGCTGACGTCCGCGGTCTGCCGTACGCGGCGGGGCTGAGAAAGGGCCGGGGGGCGACGCGTGCGCGTCGCCCCCCGGCCCGTCTCCCCGGTCAGGAAAGGGAGAACTCCAGGGTGTAGTCGGCGTTCCGATAGCCGCCCTTGCCCGCCAGACCGGTCAGGTCCCCCGAGCCTGAGCCCGGTACGACCTCCCAGACGACCTCCACACTGGTCTCCGTGTAGGTGCCGTGCATCTGCAGGACGAACGAGCCGGCCCGGCCGGCGAGCTTGCCCTCGAAGCGCTGGGTGCCGACGAAACGAGTCCCCGCCTCGCCGATGTAGGCAAGGAGCCAGTCCGCCCGCCCGCCGCCCTCCAGGTCGCCGACGAAGGCGGCCTGGCAATGGGCGTTCGCCTGCTTGCACTGCCCCTCGGCCTCGGCGGTCACCGCCTCGACCCAGTCGGAGACGTCCAGCGTGCCCTTGGCGATGGTGGTCATGTACGGCCTTTCGACAGGAGGTGGGGTCAGCGGCCGAAGACGACCGTGCGGTACCCGGCGGCCAGCGCGTGCGACTGCATGACGACGTTGACCGCGGCCATGGGCAGGTCCTTGGGGACCTTGATGTCCTCGGTGTCGAGTGCCACCACGGTGAAGACATAGCGGTGGGGGCGGTCCCCGGCCGGCGGGCAGGCGCCGCCGTACCCGGTGGTGCCGAAGTCCGTCCGGCCGAGCACCGCCGGTGCGGGCAGGCCCGGGTCACCCGGCGTACCGGCGCCCGCGGGCAGCGAGGTGGTGCTCGCCGGGATGTTCCAGGTGGACCAGTGCCAGAATCCGCTCGAGGTCTTGGAGTCGACGTCGAAGAGCGAGATGAGGTAGCTCTTGGTGCCGGCGGGCGCGCCGCTCCACTTGATGGCCGGGGACTTGTTCTTGCCGGTGCACTCGAACCAGCCGAGCATCTCCTCCTCGCTGAAGGTCTCCCCCGGCGGGATGTCCGGAAGCTGCACGTTCAGGCGCGGGAGGCTCGGGGGCAGCGCCGGCCGCTGGGCCACGGTCACCGTCCCGCGGCTCGCGGTGGCCTCCCCGGGGGAGCTTGCCATGGCGAAGGTGGTGGAAAGGGCCGCCGTACCGGCGACCATCACGGCGGTGAGCGTCTTCAAACGCACGTCTGTTCCTCTCTGGGCGTGATCCCTTGCGCGCAGCAGACTCACACGGTGGGCGGCGCCGCACCGCCCAAGATTGAGCAGCCCAGGGCCCGGGCGAGGTCCTGGCGGACCGCGCCGAGGACGTCGTTCTCCTCGTCCTTCAGATAGAAGTGGCCACCGGGGAAGACCCGCAGGCCGAACTCGCCCGAGGTCTCCTCGCCCCACGCGAGCAGCTCCGGCCGGTCCACCTCGGTGTCGTCCGTGCCCATGTACGCGGCGACGGGGCAGCGCAGCCGGGGCCCGGGCAGGGTCCGGTACGACTCGTTGAGTTCGAAGTCCGCCCGGAGCGTCGGCAGCAGCAGCCGCAGCAGCTGCTCCTCGCCGAGCACCTCGGGCGGCGTGCCGCCGAGGACGCTCAGGCCCGCGAGGAACTCCGCGTCGGGCAGCGTGGAGAACCCCCGGCGCGAGGTGGGCAGTCGGGGGCCGCGCCTGCCGGACACGATCAAAAGCCCGGGTCCGCCCCTCGGCCCCGCGGAGAAACGGCGGGCCACCTCGTAGGCGAGGATCGAGCCGAGGCTGTGCCCGAAGAAGGCGTAGGGGCGGTCCAGATGCGGCTCCAGGGCCTCGCACAGCGGTTCGAGCAGCTGCTCCACCCGCCGGTAGGGCAGCTCGCGTACGCGCGCCTCCCGGCCGGGGAGGACGATCGAGCGCACGTCGATCCCGGGGGCGAGGGAGTGCCGCCAGGGACGGTAGGCGGTCGAGCCGCCGCCCGCGTGCGCGAAGCAGAACAGGCGGACGGCGGCGGAGTCGGTGCTCACCCCCGCGTCCCCGGCGAGCCAGCGGTTCGCGACCGTCACGTGCATGTGTTCTCCCTACTTCCCTTGCCGGCCGAGGATCACGCTGGTGTTGAACCCGCCGAAGCCGAAGCCGTTGGACATCGCCTGGTCGATGACGGCGGGGCGCGCGCGGGCGCCGACGAGCCGGCCGCCCGTGCCGATCGGGGTGACGAGGTTGGCGTTGGCGTGCACGAAGCCGTGGCGCATCTGCACCAGCGTGGCCACGGCCTCGACGACGCCCGCCGCGCACAGACAGTGCCCCACGAGGCCCTTGGTGGAGTTGACCCAGGGACGGCCCGAGCCGGAGCCGAAGACGGTCCGCAGCGCGGTGAGTTCCACCTCGTCCCCGAGGGGAGAGCCGGTGCCGTGCGCGTTGACGTAGTCGATCCGGTCCGCGGTCAGGCCCGCGTGCCGCAGGGCGCGCGCCATCACCTCGGTCTCGTCGGTCGTCCGCGGGTCGGCGAGGCCGTTGCCGGACAGCTTCATGGCGTACCCGTCCACCCGGGCCCAGGGAGCCGCTCCGCGCCGCTCGGCGGAGGCCGCCGACTCCAGGACGACGCAGGCGGCGCCCTGGCCGGGGACGAAGCCCTCGTGGCGCGTGTCGAAGGGGCGGCTCGACTGCTCGGGTGGGGTGTCCCGCCCGCCCGCCATCGCGCCGAGGTTGTAGAACGCCTGCCGTTCCATGTCCGAGAGGTCGGTGAGCGCGCCGAGGACCAGGCAGACGTCGACCGCGCCGGAGCCGACCAGCCGGGTGGCGTTGATGAGGGCGACGTTCCCGCTGGCCGACGCCCCGCCGACGGTGTACCCCTCGCCGGTCACCCCGAGCAGCTCGCTCACGGTTCCGACGTGGTCGGTGTCCATGAACTGCAGGGGGTAGCGGGCGGGCAGGTGCACGGGGCTGCTGGTGTAGCGGGGCCGCACCTCCTCCGCGTACCGGCCGCCGAGGTTGTGCCCCGCCACGACCAGCCCGATCCGCTCGCCGGGAACGTCCGCGCGGTGCAGACCGGCCCGCTCCCAGCCCTCCAGGGCCACCGTCACGGACGCCTGCACGGTCATGGGCGAGCGGCCGGCGAGCCGGACGGCGGCCCGACGCAGGGGTTCGGTGCGGTCGGCGATCGCGGTCCGCAGGTCGAAACCGGCCAGATCGCAGGAGAGCAGGGGCCGCAGTTCGGGGTGGTCGCCCTCGACCCTGCGCCGGCCGATACCGGAGGTCCCGGCGCGCAGGGCGGCGGCGAACGTGTCCACGTCCCGGGCTGTCGCGCAGAGCACACCCGCCCCGGTGATCACCGTCGTCACGGGGTGTGGCGGCGCAGAAGGCGGGCGAGCGAGCCGATGTCGGACACGTCCGCGAAGTCGGTGACGGACAGGCTGATGCCCAGCGCGTCCATCGTCATGGTGACGACGTCGACCCGGTCGATGCTGTTCGCGCCGAGGTCGGTCAGGGACACGTCCTCGGTCACCCGCTCGGGATCGACCTCGGGCAGGACCACCAGTACGCTGCCGCGGATCGCCGTCAGGACCGCATCATCCATGGTTGTGTCTCCGTTCCGGCGGCTCAGCGCCACTCGTACGTCCGGTGGTAGTCCTTGGTTCTGGTGTGCACGAGCAGCGGCCGGTCCCCCGGCAGGTACTGCTCGTAGGCGGCGGTGTCGACGGTCCGGTTCTCGACCGGCACCAGGGTGCGCAGGTTCTCGGGCAGCAGCCCGGCGTACTCCTCGAAGGTCAGCCGGCGGCGGCGGGCCAGCCGGCCCCCGATGTCCTTCGCGCGGACCGCGTCGGCGGAGGCCGGGCCCGCGACACCGCTGAAGAACTCGGCGGAGCAGCCGGAGCCGTACGAGTACAGGCCGATCCGCAGGTCGCTGTCGATGCGGTCCGTGGCCAGGAGGCTGGCCAGGGCCAGGTACAGGGAGCCGGAGCAGAGATTGCCGACCTGCGCGGGGTACGCCAGCGAGGCGGCGACCCGCCGCTCGAAATCCTCCTCGGCCTGCCGTGCGGAGGCGCCCGCCTCGCGCATCAGTTTGCGGTGCGCCGCGCGGACGAGCCCGCTGAAGGGCGTGTGCATCGCCAGCCGGTCGAAGGTGGTCGGGAAGTCGGCTCCCTCCACTCGCGTGCGGTAGTCGGCGAAGCTGTGCGTGAGGCAGTCCAGGTAGGCGAAGAGCGAGCGGTCGACGTCGGCGATGTCGAACTCGGGAGTGGGCCGGGCGGAGTCCAGGGTCTCGTAGCTGTGCAGCCCGAACGCCCCGAGGTCCAGTTCCAGCACGGTGGGCCGGTCGCTCAACAGGACGGCGGCCGCTCCGTGTCCGGTTGCCGGTTCCGCGTAGCCCGCGCGGGCGTCGACGAGGGCCACGTCGGTGGCGACGACCAGGGCCTTGGCACCGGGTGAGGCTCCCGAGGCGAGATAGCCGGTGGCCAGCTGGAGCGCCCCGGTCGCCGCGTAGCAGGCCTGTTTGGCCTCGAAGAGCCGGCAGGTGCGGCTCAGGCCCAGGTACTCGTGGACGTAGGACGCGACCGACTTGCTCAGGTCCAGGCCCGACTCCGTGGAGGTGACCAGGACCTCGATGGCGTCCCGTTCGGCCGGGTCGAGCGCGTCCACGAGGGACTTCGCCGCGTTGACCGCGTTGGTCACGGGGTCCTCGAAGGGCAGGCCGATCGAGCGGTGGGTCATCGCGAGGTTGGCCAGCCGCTCCTCCTCGAGGCCGCGGCCGGCGAAGAGTTCGGGGACGGGAATCTGCGCCAGTCCCGTGTACACGTCGAGCGCCTCGATGCCGTAGCCCATGTCAGCGTTCCTCGGTCAGGACGAGGAAGTCGACCAGGGCGTCGATGTCGGGGAGTTCGCTGAAACTGGACATGCTCTCGTCCAGTCCGAGCCGTTCCAGGATCCCGAGGATGATCTCGACCCGGTCGACCGAGTCGGCCCCCAGGTCCCGCAGGTGCCTGCCGCCGATGATCTCCTCCCGGGGCACGTCCGGCAGGATCCGCCCGACGACCTCCTGGACCACCGCGGTCATCCGTTCCCGGGCACCGGTTGGCGTGGTCATTGCTCTCGCTCTCCCTCCAGTCGGAGTGAACACACGGCCAGCAGACGGCCGGTGCCACGGTCGCTCAGCACCACGTCGACGGCTTCGTTGCCGTCGGGTCGCCGCCAGTGCCGCAGGGCCGCGGTCAGCGGTTGCCCGGCATCGGCGTTGCCGAGGTAGCACAGCTGTTGGTCGACCACCAGGCGGGCCAGGAAGGACCGGTCGTCGCGGCCCAGGTGCCGCCACAGATGGAGCAGTGCCCGGTCGACGATCGAGAAGTAGGCGGCGAAGTAGAGCAGCCCGGCGCCGTTGAGGTCCCTGGACGGATCCACCTCGTAGTCGACGCTCAGGTCCGTCTCGAGCCGGTCGTCCTCGTGGTCGAGGAAGGTCAGCTCCCGGCGGGCCCGCCCGTAGGCGTGCCGGGGCGAGAACTTCTCCGGCAGCACCGGCAGATGGCCGTGGGCGAAGTCCGGCGGTGAGGAGCGGACCAGGCCGGCGTTGGTCCCGCCGGCGCCACGGGCGACCCAGCGGTTGAAGTTCTCGACGTAGAGGCAGTCCGGGTCGTCGAAGGCGTAGAAGTCCTCGGGGTCGAGGGGTCGTGCCGCCTTCTCCGCGGAGCGGGTGATCCGGTGCAGGGTGAGCACCGACTCGCTGCCGAACCCGAACAGCCGGGTGGCAATGTGGAGTTCGTCGCCGAAGGAGGGGCTGCGCAGGTGGAACCGGCGGCTGCCGCGCACCCGGTAGTAGTAGAAGGACAGGTAGGTGGGGGCGCCGGAGGCGTCCCTGGCCCGCAGGACGTCGGTACCGCAGGCGGCGGTGACGGCGTCCCACGTCCAGTCGCCGATCTGGCCGGCGAAGAGGGAGTTGTGCCCGCACATGCCGGGCCGGATGAGTTCGGAGCGTCGCATCGTGGTCATGCGCGGTCCTCCTCGGGCCGATGGCCGGGCTCGTGGCCGGGCTGGTGGCCCGCCGGCTGGTCCTCGGGCCGATGGCCGGGCTCGTGGCCGGCGAGGAAGGGCAGCAGCAGCCGGTGAACGTCGTCCGGGTGCGTGAGACAGGGGAAGTGACCGGCGTCGGCGAGTTCGGTGAAGTGGGAGTCCGGGATGGCGCCGTGCAGCAGATGGACGGCCTTCACCGGGATGACGGTGTCGTGCCGTCCCCACAGCACGAGCGTGGGGACGGAGATCTCCGGCAGCCGGGCGAAGAGCGTGGGCTGGGCGGCGAACACGTCCAGATAACTGAGCCCGGTCTGCGGGCTCATGCTCTCGCAGCGCAGCAACAGTTCCTGCAGGGCGGCCCGGTCGTCCGGGGCGATCCCCCGGTGGGCCTCCATCCGGTCGAAGTCCTCGGCGGCCACGATCGAGAGCCGGTTGACCTCTCCGTTGCGGTTGCCGACCTTGTACGAACTGCCGACGAGCGTGAGCGAGGCGGTGTCGGCGGGGTGCCGCAGCGCGAAGCTCTGCGCCACGAGCCCGCCGAAGGAGGAGCCCAGGACGTGGACAGGGCCGGTGACACCGAGCCGGTCGAGGACGGTCCGGTACAGGGCGGCGATGCCGTCCAGGGTGAGGTCTGCGGAGACGGTGGTGGCCCCGACGCCGGGGTGGTGCACGGTGATCATCCGGTAGCGTTCGGCGAGCCGGGCGTACTGCCGGGCGAAGACGCCGGCGCCCACGTTGAAGGGGGTCATCAGGAGCAGGACGGGGCCCGTCCCTCCGATGAAGACCTCGACCTGTCCCCCGGGCAGATCGATCAGCCGGCGTTCGACGGCGGGGGCGCACTCGGCCAGGACGGCGGCGTTGTCGTCCCGGGCACGGTGGCCCTCGCGCATGGCCCCTTCGATGTCCTCGGGGAGGGCCGCGGCCGGATGGAACCGGTCGTGCGTGCCGGCCTCCCTCGGACCGCCGACCGGCAGGAGGTCGGGCGCCGGTGCCTCGTCCTGCCACAGCGCGGCCAGCCGGGACGCGGCCTCGGCGGCCCGTGCGGTGCCGAAGCCGAGGGGGACCGCGAGCCGGACGCGCCGGGGGTCGGCCAGGTGGGGCGCGGCGCGCACACCGGTCTCCCGGTAGATCCAGGCGAGGGCGGATTCGACCGGCCGTACCGTGCCCGCGAAGCGCGGCATCCGGTCCACGTCGAGCAGGACGCAATGTCCGCCCGCGGGCGCGGCGACCGGCCATCCCGCGCGCTCCAGTCCGCTCCACAACACCCGGACGGACGCCATGCGTTCCTCGACCAGGGACGTCACCTCGTCCTGCTCGGACAGCGCACGGGCCAGCAGCCTGCGAGCGGACAGGCCGACCTCGGCACCGCGCGCGGCCACGTGCTCGCGCACCCGGTCGGCGAGCGTGGGCAGGGCGGTGGCCAGAAGGCCGCCGGAGGCGACGCCGAAGTCCTTGGAGAGACTGAGCGTCGTCGCGGACGCGGTGGCGAGCAGTGCCTCCACCGCCTTCCAGAGGTCCGCGCCCCGCCAGGCGTCCTCGTGGGCCACCACGAACGCGGCGTTCTCGACGACGCGGGTGGCGTCGAGAACCAGGGGTACTCCGTGGGCGTCGGCCGCGGCTCGTACGCCACGGAGGTTGGCCACCGACACCGGGTGGCCGCCGTCGGCGTTGCCGCTCAGTTCGACGGCGACGAACGAGACGTCCTCGCCGGCCTCGGCGAGCCGCGCCCGCAGACCCTCCAGGTCGAGGTCGCCCGCGAAGGCCGCGCCGTGCGGTGCGCGGGGGGTGGGCAGCGGGGTGAATCCCGCGTCGGTCAGGTTCAGCAGCCAACTGGGGAACAGGCCGTTGTGGACGACCGTGCCGCGCGGTCCCGGCCAGCCGCGGCACAGCAGCGCCTCGGCCGCCCGGCCGGATGCGGTGGGCAGCGCGTACGGGAAGGGCAGCCAGCCCGGCGGGGTGAAGTCGACGGGGGCCTGGTCCCGTTCGATCAGCTCCCGGAGCCTTCGCTCCCGGGCCAGGACCCGCGGATCGTCCAGCTCCGCCCAGGAGTCGGTGACGAGGTCGAACGCGACGTCCGACGACCGCAGGGCCAGCGGGTTGTACCCGGTCTCGGCGAGCCGCGCGGCCCACGTGGCCCGCGCGGGCTCGCCCGCAGCGACAGGGGCGACGGGGGCGACGGCAACGGGGTGCGACGGCACGGTGGGCGTGAGAACGGTGGGCGTGAGAACGGTGGGCGTGGGAACGGTGGGCGTGGGAACGGTGGTGCGGGGCGGGGGTGTTGCGGTGCCGGTGCTGTTGCCGGTCATCCCCGGTACGTCGGCCTCGATGTCCGGGTCGGCGATCATGAGGATCACCTCGGCCACCGGCGTGGGCGGCCGGTCGGTCGGCTGGCACAGGTAGATCGGCTGGTTCACGGGCCGGAACTTGTTCTTGAACCGGAAGTTGCCCTCGCCGAACACCCCGATCGAGCGCAGCTCCGCGAGCCCCTGCTCGACCTCGGGCGCGGCGTTCGGCGAGTCCGCCAGCTTGACCCCGAAGCTGGCCCCGAAGCTGAACAGCTCCGAGCCCTCCTCGCGCAGCCGGCGCAGGATCTCGACGATCGCGTACTCGAGCCCGCCCCTGGGGGCGTCGGCCGGGTAGAACTCCAGGTCGAGGAGGTAGCCGGGCTCCGACGGGATCTCGGTGACGATCACCGCGCTGACCGGCTCACCGTTCACCCGGGTGAGGAACATCCGGTGCCGGTCCGCCAGCCGGCCGCGCTCCAACTCCTTTCGGACGACGGCCACATACGGGTTGACCATCTGCTTCTGGTCACCCCACCGGTCGATCATCGCGGTGATCTCGCGGTCGGTGGCGGGGTCGGAGCCCACCTCGTACTCCGCGGTGGAGACGCGGCCCGAGCGCTCGAAGCGGGCGACCAGGTTGCGCAGCCTGCTCATCCGGCCGCCGGACAGCGTGAACGAGGCGAGGTCCTCCAGCCGTTGGACCGCGCCGAAGGGGGTGGCGGTGAGCGCGGTGCCGCCGGCCTGGGCGAGCGGGATCAGGGAGAGGAAACTGGGCCGGAGGCCGTGCTCGGCGGCGTACGCGAGCCACTCCGCGGCCAGCGGGGCGAAGTCCTCCTCCGCACCCGCGTAGCTCCAGGCGAACAGGTGCTCGTCGCGACGGGAGAAGTTGAAGTAGGCGCGGCGGGTCGTGCCGACGAAGGCCAGCGGGGCGATGTCCCGCCCGGCCAGGCCGCCCTCCTTCGCGTGCCGCCGGTCGATCCCGGCGAGCAGCTCGGCGACCTCGGGGAGCTCCCCGAGCCCGCGCTTGCGCACGATCAACGGGCCGTCCGTCCCTGACCTGTACGGCCGGTCCGGCGAGGACCGGCGCGGTGCCTCCACCACGGGCTCGGCCAGGACCACCGGGCGCGTGTCCCCGGTCGGGCCGCCGAGCGCCAGGGCTTCGCCGAGCAGGCGGGCGGCACGCTCGGCACCATAGGACTCGGCGAGGTGGGTGGCGAGGCCGGGCAGCGTCGGGTGGTCGAACAGCAGGGTCTTGCGCAGCGAGCCGAACCGGCGCTCCAGCGCGCCGACGGTGCGCAGCATGTCGAAGGACGTGAGCCCGTTGTCGGTGAAGGAGCGCTGCCGGTCGAGCGGCCGGCCGGTGACGAGCTCGACGAGCGCGGCGAGCGGCTCATCGATCCCGCCGTCGTCGGCGGGTCGGGGGGCTGCCGTGCCGGCCGCGAGGTGGGCGGCGAGGAGTTCGACACTGTCGTGCTCGTACAGTTCGGCCGCCTGCAGCTCCACGGCGAAGACGGCGGCCAGCCGCCGGGCGAGATCCATACGGAAGATGGAGTCCAGCCCCAGGTCACCGAACGGCTGTCGCGGCGACAGCTCCCCCGGCTCCAACCCGAGGATGTCGGCGACCTGATCGGCTATCTGCCGAGCGACCGCCGCGGTGTCGAGGCCCACCCGCGCGGAGGCCGCGGTCGGCGTCGAGGCGGGCGCCGACGGCGCGGGCGACGTCGGGGCGGGCGACATCGGCATGGACGCCGGCGGTGTGGGCGCCGACGACGGCCGCTCGGCCCGTACGGGCACGGTCGGCGCGGGCGGTGGCGGCGTCGGGTCGGGCAACGGTGTCTCGGCCGGTGCCGGCACCTGACCGGCCGTCGTGGGCGGCGCGGGGCGGGCGGGTGCGGGCGGCGCGGGAGCTGCCGTCGTGGGCGGCGCGGGGCGAGCCGTCGTGGACGGCACATGACCGGCCGTCGTGGGTGGCGTGGGGCGGGTGCCGAGTGGGGGCAGGGTGATCTTCGTGCCCCGCCCGCGGGTCCGGTCGGGACCTCGGTCCCGGGGGTTCGAGGTCTCCGGGGACACCTTCGCCTCCTTCTTCCGCGGCCCGCGTTCCTCACGCGGGCCGACGCGGTCGTCGAACCAGTACCGGCGGCCGCCGAACGGCGCACCGGGCAGGGGTGTCCGGCCCGGCTCGTGGCCGAGCCAGCGGTCGGCCCACGCGACCTCCGCGCCCTCGATCCAGCGGGCGGCGAGCCGGGCGAGCGGCAGATCAGCCGCGGCGGGCCGGGATCACGAGGGGCGTCTTGAGCTCGAGTTCGTCC
>NZ_JBEZNQ010000062.1:0-47085 GCF_040653315.1 Streptomyces sp. NPDC047981
CCGCCGTGGACGCGGTGCGCCGGGCCGGACTCGCCGTCGGCCGGCGGCCCGAGGTGCTGCCGGGCCCGCCGTCCTTCTCGCCGGTGCCGCTCGTGCTCCTGCCGCGCCTCGCGCCGGGCGGCCCCGCCCGCTTCGCCGTCTTCGACGTCCCCGACCGCGCGGCCCTCGTCCGCCTGGGCGCCTCGACGTGCGTGGCGACGGTCATCGAAGGCCGCCTGGTCCACCGCCGCCGCTAGGGCCTGTCCCTGACCTCCACGCCTTCGGGGCACAAGGGGGCGGGCCCCGCCGTGGTCCGGGTGGGGCGCCTGCCAGAATGGGCGGGTCCGTCCACACCCGAGCCGTACCCGAGTCTGCGAGGCCGAACGCCAGTGACCCGCGCATCCCTGGACAAGCAGCCGCACGAAGTCGCCTCGATGTTCGACGACGTCGCCAAGAACTACGACCTCACCAACGACGTGCTCTCGCTCGGCCAGGACCGGCGCTGGCGCAAGGAGGTCGCCAAGGCGGTCGACGCCCGCCCCGCGCAGCGCGTCCTCGACCTGGCGGCCGGCACGGCCACCTCCTCGCAGCCCTTCGCCCGCGCGGGCGCCTACGTCGTGCCCTGCGACTTCTCGCTCGGCATGCTCCGGGTCGGCAAGCAGAAGCACCCGTGGATGCCGTTCACCGCGGGCGACGGCATGAACCTCCCCTTCCGCGACGACGTGTTCGACGCGGTCACCATCTCCTTCGGGCTGCGCAACATCCAGGACACCGAGGCCGCGCTGCGCGAGCTGTACCGGGTCACCAAGCCCGGCGGGCGGGTCGTGATCTGCGAGTTCTCGCACGCCACCTGGGCGCCCTTCCGCACGGTGTACGAGGAGTACCTGATGCGCGCCCTGCCGCCGGTGGCCCGCGCGATCTCGTCCAACCCGGACGCGTACGTCTACCTCGCCGAGTCGATCCGGTCCTGGCCCGACCAGCCGACCCTGGCCGGTCTGCTCCAGAAGGCCGGCTGGTCGAACGTCGCCTGGCGGAACCTCTCGGGCGGCATCGTCGCCCTCCACAGGGGCTTCAAGCCGTAGCGGCTCCGGGCACGCCCGGGCCCCGGCGGCCCGAACCGGCCGCCCTAGACTGAAACCGCACCACCTCGCCCTCGCCCTCGACCTTCGGGAGAACCCGCCGTGACCGAGCAGCAGCCCCTCTCCGAGCACAGCGCTGATGTGATCGTCGTCGGGGCGGGCCCGGCCGGTTCGACGACCGCGTACTACCTCGCCAAGGCCGGACTCGACGTCCTGCTCCTGGAGAAGACCGCGTTCCCGCGCGAGAAGGTCTGCGGCGACGGGCTCACCCCCCGCGCCACCAAGCAGCTCGTCTCCATGGGGATCGACATCTCCGAGGAGGCCGGCTGGCTGCGGAACAAGGGCCTGCGCATCATCGGCGGCGGCGTCCGGCTCCAGCTCGACTGGCCCGACCTCGCCTCGTACCCGGACTACGGACTCGTCCGCAAGCGCGACGACTTCGACGAGCAGCTCGCGCGCCAGGCGCAGAAGGCCGGCGCGCGCCTGTACGAGCGCTGCAACGTCGGCGCCCCGATCATCGACGACCGCACCGGCCGGATCACCGGCGTCACGGCCAAGCTCGGCGAGGAGAAGCGCGAGGTCTCCTTCCACGCGCCGCTCGTCGTCGCCGCCGACGGCAACTCGACCCGGCTCTCCCTCGCGATGGGCCTGCACCGGCGCGAGGACCGCCCGATGGGCGTGGCCGTCCGGACGTACTTCACCAGCCCCCGCCACGACGACGACTACCTGGAGTCCTGGCTGGAGCTGTGGGACCGGCGCGGCCCGCAGGACCGTCTCCTGCCCGGCTACGGCTGGATCTTCGGCATGGGCGACGGCACGTCCAACGTCGGCCTCGGCATCCTCAACTCCTCCTCCGCCTTCCGCGAGCTGGACTGGCGCGAGGTCCTCAAGGCCTGGTGCGCCTCGATGCCGGAGGACTGGGGCTTCACGCCGGAGAACATGACGATCCCGATCCGCGGCGCCGCCCTGCCGATGGCCTTCAACCGCCAGCCGCACTACACCAAGGGCCTGCTGCTCGTCGGCGACGCGGGCGGCCTCGTCAACCCGTTCAACGGCGAGGGCATCGCGTACGCGATGGAGTCCGGCCAGCTCGCGGCCGACGTCATCGTCCAGGCGCACGCCCGCCAGACCCCGGCCCAGCGCGAACTGGCCCTGCACAACTACCCGAAGATCCTCAAGGACACCTACGGCGGGTACTACACGCTCGGACGCGCCTTCGTGAAGATCATCGGCAACCCGAAGGTCATGAAGATCGCGACCCAGCGCGGTCTGACCCACCCGGTCCTGATGAAGTTCACCCTCAAGATGCTGGCCAACCTCACCGACCCGACCGGCGGCGACGCGATGGACCGCATCATCAACGGTCTCTCGAAGGTGGCCCCGAAGGCGTGAGCCCGGTGGGCCTGAAGGCCCGCCGGTAGTCCGAGGGGGAGACCCCGACGGTACGGGTGAAGTGACGGCGCAGGTTCGCCGCCGTACCGAGCCCGCTGTGGTCGCCGATCTGCTCCACCGGCAGATCGGTCGACTCGAGCAGGGTCTGGGCGCGCGCCACCCGCTGCTGGAGCAGCCACTGCAGCGGTGTGGTGCCGTGCGCATCCCGCACCCTGCGGTGGAAGGTGCGCGGCGACATCCGGGCGCGCAGCGCGAGCCCCTCCACCGTCAGCGGCTCGGCCAGGTGCTCGGTCGCCCACTGCAGGACGGGCCCCAGGCTGTCGCCGTCGGCGGGCGGCACGGGCGCCTCGATGAACTGGGCCTGGCCGCCGGTGCGGTGGGCCGGGACGACGAGCCGACGGGCGAGCTGGCCGGCGGCGGTGGCGCCGAGGTCCTTGCGGACCAGGTGCAGACAGAGGTCGAGCGCGGCGGTGGCCCCGGCGCTCGTGAGGACCGTTCCCTCGTCGGTGTAGAGCACCGAGTCGTCCACGAGCACCTCGGGGTACCGGGCGGCGAGTTGCCCGGTGTGCTGCCAGTGGGCCGTGGCGCGGCGGCCGTCGAGCAGCCCGGCGGCGGCGAGCGCGAAGGCGCCGGTGCACAGCGAGACCATCCGCGCGCCGGACGCGGCGGCCGCGCGCAGCGCCTCGACGAGCTCGGCCGGCACCTCCTCGCCGTGGTCGACGACCGCGTCGGGCACGGACGGCACGATCACGGTGTCCGCGCCGACGAGCCCGTCGAGGCCGCGGTCCGTACGGACGGAGAAGACACCCGCGCCGCCCGCGTCCCCGCACAGCCGGAGCGTGTACCAGGGGTCGGCGAGGTCGCGGTGGGGGACGCCGAAGACGGCGGCGGCGATGGAGAGTTCGTACAGCTCCCACAGCGAGGTACCGACCCGCTGGTCCGGTACGACGGCGATGGCCACGGTCCCTGTGCTCATGCCGTCGAGCCTACGTCTGCCCTGGCAGGAATGGTGCGGACATGGTCAGTCCTGCCACTGTCGGCCGGATTCCGCCGCTGCGAGCGTGGACGTCATGAACAAGCCGAACGTCACCGTCATCGGCCTCGGGCAGATGGGCGCCGCCCTGGCCGACGCCTTCCTCGCCGCGGGCCACCCCACGACCGTCTGGAACCGCACCCCCGCCAAGGCCGACGCCCTCGTCGCCCGGGGCGCCGCCCTCGCCGCCGACGTCGTGGAGGCCGTCGCCGCGAGCGAGCTGGTCGTCGTCTGCGTCCTCGACTACCCGGCCGTCCGTGAACTCCTCGCCCCCGAGGCCGCGTCGCTCCGCGGCAAGACCCTCGTCAACCTCACGAGCGGCTCGCCCGAGCAGGCCCGCGCGGAGGCGGAGTGGGCGGCGGCGCACGGCATCGGGTACCTGGACGGCGGCATCATGACGACCCCGCCGGGAGTCGGCGACAGCGCCAACATGATCCTGTACGCGGGCTCGCCCGGCCTGCTCGCCGCACACCGGACGACCCTGGAGGTGCTCGGCGACCCGGTCGACCTCGGCGAGGACGCCGGGCTCGCCTCGCTCTACGACGCCGGGCTCCTCGGCCTGATGTGGTCGGTCTTCGGCGGCTGGCTGCACGCGACCGCCCTCGCGGGCGCGGACGGGGTCGCGGCCAAGGAGTTCACCGCGGTCGCCAACCGCTGGCTGAAGACCGTCTCCTGGTTCATGAGCGGGTACGCCGAGCAGATCGACGCGGGGGAGTACCCGGGCGCGGACGCCACCATCGACGTGCAGGTGGCGGCGATCGGGCACCTGCTGCACGCGGGGGAGGAGCGGGGCGTCGACGACCGGCTGCCGCGGCTGCACCTGGAGCTGATGCGCGCCGCCGTGGACGCCGGTCACGGCGGGGACAGCTACGCCCGGATCATCGAGGCCTTCCGGAAGTAGGGCGAAGCGTCACCGGAAGCGCAGAAGCCGCCACTCCCCCGAGGAGTGACGGCTTCTGCCGTGGTGCGGGCGATCAGAGGATGCGGACCGCGCCCGACGGGGTGTCCCAGTCCAGGGAGCGCTCGACGACACCGGTCGACGGGTTCTGCGCGCCGACGTACTTGCCGCCGCCGACGTAGATGGCGACGTGGTACGAGCCGCTGCGGCTGCCCCAGTACAGGATGTCGCCCGGCTGGAGGTTGCTCAGCGAGACGGAGGTGCCCATGGACGACTGGGAGCCGGAGACGCGCGGCAGGTCGATGCCGGCCTGGCGGTACGCGGCCTGCACGAGGCCGGAGCAGTCCCAGGAGTTGGGTCCCGTGCCGCCGCGGACGTAGGCGTCGCCGACCTGGGCGCGCGCGAAGGCCACGATCGCGGCGGCGGAGCCGGTGGGGGCCTGGGTGTCGCTGTCGTACGAGGAGCCGCCGTCGGAGGACGACGAGCCGGAGGAGGAGAGCGTGGTGCGCGTCTGGGTGCGGGAGGCGCGCTCACGCTCCGCCTGACGGGCCTTCTCGGCCTTCTCCGCCTTCTCGGCGGCCGCCTTGCGGTCGGCGTCGGCCTTGGCCTTCTTGGCGTCCTTGGCGGCCTTCTCCAGGGCGGTCTTCTCCTGGGCCTGCAGGCTGAGGTCCAGGGCCTCCTGCTGGGACGCCTCGGCGGAGGCGGAGACGGCGCTCGCCAGGTCCGTGTCGAGCGAGCCCAGCGTGGGCATCTCGATGGTCTCGGTCACCGGGTCGGCGTTCGCCGGCCCGGCGGCGCCGGCCACCGCGATGGTGCTGAGGACGCCACCGGCAACTCCGGCACGGAGCGCGAGCTTCGAGGCGCTGCGGCGGGGCTTCCGGTGGCTGGGTATGTGAGCGGTCTGGGACATGAGTACAACCGCTATCAGGGCTTCACGGTTCCCTTCAAGAAACGTGGGTTGCGCCACAGTTACGTTCGGAACCACCTAATCCGCTTATCTGGCGGCCTTATTGACGCCGTAACGGACAATCCGGGCATGCGCCATCCGGGCCTTGATCACGGGTTTTCCGCGAAACGTCCGAATTGACCGCCGCTTACCACCTCTTCACACCGTTGGCCAAGCCCCGTTTTCCCGCGGGGCTTTTGCGTGTGGTGCAGGTCACATCTCGGGTCCATCAGGCGGGCGGGTGGCTCGTGAATCGGTGCACACGTCCACTTCGCTCCCTTCGACCCCCCGACCGGGCGACGGCCCGGTCCTTTATCACCCGGTCGGAGTCCATCGCCAATTTGCTTGTAACTGCCACCTCTTGATAGTGCGCCACCGCCCCGACCAGCGGTTTCCGGTCCGGATGTCACATCTGGTGATCACCTGGGCGCTTCGAGTGCCAAGATCACCGCTCATCCGACTTCATGATCCTTCGTCAGGTGGTGGAGATCACAAAGTCCTTGCTGTACCCCGTGTCGCAGATCACAGAGGGGCGGGCATAAGATGCGGGGCAGCCAGGCTTGTGAACTGCCTCACATGGGGGCGATCTTCCGCGGCCCGGCAGTGCGGTCCAACGGTCAAGGACGACTGGAAGGAGCGAGGAGCGTGAATGCGTACGCGCCCATCCTCGTGCTCGGTGCCCTGGGAGCGGGGTTTGCGATCTTCTCCGTGGTCATGGCCACGCTAATCGGCCCAAAGCGGTACAACAGGGCAAAACTTGAGGCATACGAGTGCGGTATCGAGCCGACGCCCACTCCGGCCGGAGGCGGCCGCTTTCCCATCAAGTACTACCTGACGGCGATGCTCTTCATCGTCTTCGACATCGAGATCGTCTTCCTCTACCCCTGGGCCGTCACCTTCGACGCCCTGGGGCTTTTCGGGCTCGTGGAGATGCTGCTCTTCGTGCTCACCGTCTTCGTCGCCTACGCCTATGTGTGGCGGCGCGGCGGCCTGGAATGGGACTGAGGGGCTGAGGGGCACCTATGGGACTCGAAGAGAAGCTGCCGAGCGGCTTTCTGCTGACGACGGTCGAACAGGCCGCGGGCTGGGTGCGCAAGTCATCCGTCTTCCCCGCCACCTTCGGCCTGGCCTGCTGCGCCATCGAGATGATGACGACCGGCGCCGGCCGCTACGACCTGGCGCGCTTCGGCATGGAGGTCTTCCGCGGCTCGCCGCGCCAGGCCGACCTGATGATCGTGGCCGGCCGGGTCAGCCAGAAGATGGCGCCGGTCCTGCGGCAGGTCTACGACCAGATGCCCAACCCCAAGTGGGTCATCTCCATGGGGGTTTGCGCGTCTTCGGGCGGAATGTTCAATAATTACGCGATTGTGCAGGGCGTTGACCACATTGTTCCCGTTGACATCTATTTGCCGGGTTGCCCGCCGCGCCCGGAGATGCTGATGGACGCGATCCTCAAGCTCCACCAGAAGATCCAGACCTCCAAGCTCGGCGTGAACGCCGAGGAGGCGGCCCGCGAGGCGGAGGAGGCGGCGCTCAAGGCGCTGCCCACCATCGAGATGAAGGGGCTCCTCCGTTGAGCGACGAGACTCCGAACCCCGAGAAGGAGCTCTCCGGGCAGAACCTTCCGGGCCAGCGCGGGGAGCACGGCGAGGAGGTCCGCGTCCAGCGCGGGATGTTCGGCGCCAACAACGGCGGCGACACCTCCGGCTACGGCGGCCTCGTCCGCTCCGTACGCCTGCCCGGCGCGGCCACCCGCCCCTACGGCGGCTGGTTCGACGAGGTCGCCGACGAGTTGGAGGGCGCCCTCGAGGAGCAGGGGCTGCTGCCCGAGAACGCCATCGAGAAGACGGTCGTCGACCGCGACGAGCTCACCTTCCACATCGCCCGCGAGCACCTCGTCCGCGTCGCCCGCACCCTGCGCGACGACCCGGCCCTGCGCTTCGAGCTCTGTACGGGCGTCTCCGGCGTCCACTACCCCGGCGACAAGGGCCGCGAGCTGCACGCCGTCTACCACCTGCGCTCGCTCACCCACGGCCGGCTGATCCGCCTGGAGGTGTCCGCCCCGGACACCGAGCCGCGCATCCCGTCGCTCGTCGCGGTCTACCCGACCAACGACTGGCACGAGCGCGAGACGTACGACTTCTTCGGGATCGTCTTCGAAGGCCACCCCGCCCTCACCCGGATCATGATGCCGGACGACTGGCAGGGCTTCCCGCAGCGCAAGGACTACCCCCTCGGCGGCATCGCCGTCGAGTACAAGGGCGCCCAGATCCCGGCTCCTGACCAGCGGAGGTCGTACAGCTGATGAGCACCGAACATGCCTCCGCCCGCGAGACGACCGAAGGCACCGTCTACACCGTCACCGGTGGCGACTGGGAAGAGGTCGTCGAGTCCGCCGCCAAGGCCGACGACGAGCGCATCATCGTCAACATGGGTCCCCAGCACCCGTCCACGCACGGTGTGCTCCGGCTGATCCTGGAGATCGACGGCGAGACCGTCACCGAGGCCCGCTGCGGCATCGGCTACCTCCACACCGGCATCGAGAAGAACCTCGAGTTCCGGAACTGGACGCAGGGCACCACCTTCGTCACGCGCATGGACTACCTCACCTCGTTCTACAACGAGACGGCGTACTGCCTGGGCGTCGAGAAGCTGCTCGGCATCACCGACCAGATCCCGGACCGCGCCAGCGTCATCCGCGTCCTCCTCATGGAGCTCAACCGGCTCTCCTCCCACCTGGTGTGCATCGCCACCGGCGGCATGGAGCTGGGCGCCACGACGATCATGATCTACGGCTTCCGGGACCGCGAGATGATCCTGGACCTGTACGAGCTGATCACCGGACTGCGCATGAACCACGCGTTCATCCGCCCCGGCGGCCTCGCCCAGGACCTCCCGCCCGGCGCCGTCGACGCCGTGCGCGAGTTCGTGAAGACCATGAAGAAGAACCTGCCGGAGTACGACAAGCTCGCCACCGGCAACCCCATCTTCAAGGCCCGCATGCAGGACGTCGGCTACCTCGACCTCACCGGCTGCATGGCGCTCGGCGCCACCGGACCGATCCTGCGCTCCGCGGGCCTCCCGCACGACCTGCGCAAGACCGACCCGTACTGCGGCTACGAGACCTACGAGTTCGACGTACCGACCGCCGACACCTGCGACTCCTACGGACGCTTCCTGGTCCGCCTGGAGGAGATGCGGCAGTCGCTGCGGATCGTCGAGCAGTGCCTCGACCGGCTGTCGCCGGCGGGCGACGATCCGGTCATGGTCGGCGACAAGAAGATCGCCTGGCCCGCGCAGCTCGCGCTCGGCCCGGACGGACTCGGCAACTCCCTCGACCACATCAAGAAGATCATGGGCACCTCCATGGAGGCCCTGATCCACCACTTCAAGCTGGTCACCGAGGGCTTCCGGGTCCCGGCCGGACAGGCCTACGCGGCCGTCGAGTCGCCCAAGGGCGAACTGGGCGTGCACGTCGTCTCCGACGGCGGCACCCGCCCCTACCGGGTCCACTTCCGCGACCCGTCCTTCACCAACCTGCAGGCCATGGCGGCCATGTGCGAAGGCGGCCAGGTCGCCGACGTCATCGTCGCCGTCGCGTCCATCGACCCCGTGATGGGAGGCGTCGACCGATGACGGACGGACAGACCAGTCTCGGGATGCCCCAGCTCCCCGCCCCCGACTACCCGGCCGAGGTGCGCGCCCGGCTGGAGGCGGAAGCCAAGGAGATCATCGCCCGCTACCCGGGGTCCCGCTCCGCGCTCCTGCCGCTGCTGCACCTCGTGCAGTCGGAGGAGGGCCATGTGACCCGTACCGGCATGAAGTTCTGCGCCGAGATCCTCGGCCTGACCACCGCCGAGGTCACCGCGGTCGCCACCTTCTACACCATGTACCGGCGCAAGCCCTCGGGCGACTACCAGGTCGGGGTCTGCACCAACACGCTCTGCGCGGTCATGGGCGGCGACGCCATCTTCGAGGAGCTGAAGGAGCACCTCGGCGTCGGCAACAACGAGACCACCGAGGACGGCAAGGTCACGCTGGAGCACATCGAGTGCAACGCGGCCTGCGACTTCGCGCCCGTGATGATGGTCAACTGGGAGTTCTTCGACAATCAGACCCCCGCGTCCGCGAAGAAGATCGTCGACGACCTGCGGGCCGGCCGCCCCGTCGAACCGACCCGCGGCGCGCCCCTGTGCACGTACAAGGAGACCGCGCGCATCCTGGCCGGCTTCCCCGACGAGCGCGAGGGGGCCGTCGAGGCCACCGGTGGGGCCGGCCCGGCCTCGCTCGTCGGGCTGCGGCTGGCCAAGGGCGAGACCCCGCACCACAAGATCGTCCACCCGCGCGGCGAATCGGCCAGTGGGGAGGGGGAGTGATGACCTTGGCAGCCGAACTCAACAACAGCAGCCCCGAGAAGCTTCTCGCGCCGGTGCTCTCGGCGTTCTGGGACCAGCCGGACTCCTGGACCCTGGACACCTACCGGCGCCACGAGGGATACGAAGGGCTCCGCAAGGCCCTCGCGATGTCGCCCGACGAGGTCATCGCCTACGTCAAGGACTCGGGACTGCGCGGCCGAGGCGGCGCCGGCTTCCCCACCGGGATGAAGTGGCAGTTCATCCCGCAGGGCGACGGCAAGCCGCACTACCTCGTCGTCAACGCAGACGAGTCCGAGCCGGGCACCTGCAAGGACATCCCGCTCCTCTTCGCCAACCCGCACTCCCTCATCGAGGGAATGATCATCGCTTGCTACGCGATCCGCTCCGAGCACGCGTTCATCTATCTGCGCGGCGAGGTCGTGCCCGTCCTGCGCCGCCTGCACGAGGCGGTGCGTGAGGCGTACGACGCCGGGCTCCTCGGCCGGGACATCCTCGGCAGCGGCCTGAACCTCGACATCACCGTGCACGCCGGCGCCGGCGCGTACATCTGCGGCGAGGAGACCGCGCTGCTCGACTCGCTCGAAGGCCGACGCGGCCAGCCCCGGCTGCGTCCCCCCTTCCCCGCGGTCGCCGGTCTGTACGCCTGCCCCACTGTGGTGAACAACGTGGAGTCCATCGCCTCCGTTCCCGCGATCCTCAACCGGGGCAAGGACTGGTTCAAGTCGATGGGCAGCGAGAAGTCCCCGGGCTTCACGCTCTACTCGCTCAGCGGGCACGTCGCCTCGCCCGGCCAGTACGAGGCCCCGCTCGGGATCACGCTGCGCCAGCTCCTCGACATGAGCGGCGGCATGCGTCCCGGGCACCGGCTGAAGTTCTGGACCCCGGGCGGCTCCTCCACCCCGATGTTCACCGACGAGCACCTCGACGTCCCGCTGGACTACGAGGGTGTGGGCGCGGCCGGCTCGATGCTCGGCACCAAGGCGCTCCAGTGCTTCGACGAGACCACCTGCGTGGTCCGCGCGGTGACCCGCTGGACCGAGTTCTACGCCCACGAGTCCTGCGGCAAGTGCACGCCCTGCCGCGAAGGCACGTACTGGCTCGTGCAGTTGCTCCGCGACATCGAGGCCGGCAAGGGCGTCATGTCCGACCTCGACAAGCTCAACGACATCGCCGACAACATCAACGGCAAGTCGTTCTGCGCGCTCGGCGACGGCGCCGCCTCGCCGATCTTCTCCTCGCTGCAGTACTTCCGCGAGGAGTACGAGCAGCACATCACCGGCCGTGGCTGCCCCTTCGACCCGGCCAAGTCGACCGCCTGGGCGGACAACCACAAGGAGGTGACGGCATGACGGTCACCACGTCCGGCCCGGCCGGCGGGGCTTCCCCGGCGGTACCGCCGGAGGATCTCGTCACGCTGACCATCGACGGCGCCGAGATCTCCGTCCCCAAGGGGACCCTGGTCATCCGCGCCGCCGAGCAGCTCGGCATCGAGATCCCGCGGTTCTGCGACCACCCGCTCCTCGACCCGGCCGGCGCCTGCCGGCAGTGCATCGTCGAGGTCGAGGGCCAGCGCAAGCCGATGGCGTCCTGCACCATCACCTGCACCGACGGCATGGTGGTGAAGTCCCAGCTGACCTCCCCGGTCGCCGAGAAGGCCCAGCACGGTGTGATGGAGCTGCTGCTCATCAACCACCCGCTGGACTGCCCGGTCTGCGACAAGGGCGGCGAGTGCCCGCTGCAGAACCAGGCCATGTCCCACGGGCAGGCCGAGTCCCGCTTCGAGGGCCACAAGCGGACCTACGAGAAGCCGGTACCGATCTCCACCCAGGTGCTCCTCGACCGCGAACGCTGCGTGCTGTGCGCGCGCTGCACCCGGTTCTCCAACCAGGTCGCGGGCGACCCGATGATCGAGCTGGTCGAGCGCGGCGCGCTGCAGCAGGTCGGCACCGGCGAGGGCGACCCCTTCGAGTCGTACTTCTCCGGGAACACCATCCAGATCTGCCCGGTCGGCGCGCTGACCTCGGCCGCGTACCGGTTCCGCTCCCGCCCCTTCGACCTGGTGTCCTCGCCGTCCGTCTGCGAGCACTGCGCGGGCGGCTGCGCGACCCGCACCGACCACCGGCGCGGCAAGGTCATGCGGCGGCTCGCGGCGGACGACCCGGAGGTCAACGAGGAGTGGGTGTGCGACAAGGGGCGCTTCGCGTTCCGGTACGCCCAGCAGCGCGACCGGCTCACCACTCCGCTGGTGCGGAACCCGGAGACCGGCGCCCTCGAACCGGCCTCCTGGCCCGAGGCACTCGAGGCGGCGGCGCGCGGCCTGGTCCGGGGCCGTACCGGCGTCCTGGCCGGCGGCCGGCTGACCGTCGAGGACGCCTACGCGTACGCCAAGTTCGCCCGGGTCGCCCTCGACACCAACGACGTCGACTTCCGGGCCCGGGTCCACTCCGGCGAGGAGGCCGACTTCCTGGCCTCGACGGTGGCGGGCCGCGGCCGGGACCTGGACGGCTCGGGTGTCACGTACACCTCCCTGGAAGCCGCTCCCGCCGTCCTGCTGGTCGGCTTCGAGTCCGAGGAGGAGGCGCCCGGCGTCTTCCTCCGGCTGCGCAAGGCCTGGCGCAAGCACGGCCAGCAGACGTACGCGCTGGCCGCGTTCGCGACCCGGGGCCTGGAGAAGGCGGGCGGCACGCTCCTGCCGGCCGCGCCCGGCACCGAGACCGAGTGGCTGGACGCGCTCACGTCGCGGGTCGGCCTCGACGAGGCCGGTACGCGCGCGGCGGAGGCGCTCCGCCAGGACGGCGCGGTCCTCGTCGTCGGCGAGCGGCTCGCCGCCGTGCCGGGCGGGCTCACCGCCGCGGTGCGCACGGCGACGGCGACCGGCGCGAAGCTGGTGTGGATCCCGCGCCGGGCGGGCGAGCGCGGCGCGCTCGAAGCCGGCGCGATCCCCACGCTGCTGCCCGGCGGCCGCCCCGCGACCGACCCCCGCGCGCGTGAGGAGGTCGCCGCCGCCTGGGGCGTGCGCGACCTGCCGCACGGCTACGGCCGCGACACCGGCCAGATCGTCGAGGCCGCGGCCACCGGCGAACTGGGCGCGCTGCTCGTCGGCGCCGTCGAGGTCCGCGACCTGCCGGACCCGGCACGCGCGCGTGAGGCGCTCGACGCGGCGTTCGTGGTCTCCCTGGAGCTGCGGCCGAGCGAGGTCACCGAGCGGGCCGACGTGGTCCTGCCGGTCGCCGCGGTCGCCGAGAAGCCCGGCACCTTCCTCAACTGGGAGGGCAGGGCACGGCTCTTCGAGGCCGCGCTCAAGCCCGAGCAGATGACCCGGCCGCTCCCGCCGGCGGACGCGCGCGTGCTGCACATGCTCGCCGACGCCCTCGACGCCCACCTGGCCCTGCCCGACCTGCGCTCGGTCCGCCGCGAGCTGGACCGGCTCGGCGGCTGGGACGGCGAGCGGGCCTCCGAGCCGACCGAGCCCGCACAGGCCGCGCCCCGCCCGGGCGAGGGCGAGGCGGTCCTCGCCGGACACCGGCTGCTGCTCGACCTCGGCCGCCTCCAGGAGGGCGACACCGCCCTCGCGGGCACCCGTCACGCGGCGGTCGCCCGGCTCTCGGCCACCACCGCCGCCGAGACCGGCGTCAAGGACGGCGACCTCCTCGCCGTCACAGGACCGGCGGGCTCGACGAGCTTCCCGCTCCAGGTGACCGAGATGCCCGACCGCGTGGTCTGGCTCCCGCTCAACTCCGCGGCGTCCGGCGTCCTCTCCGGCACCGGCGCCCACCCGGGCGACCTGGTCCGTATCGGTGCGGCGACCTCGACGGAGGTGCAGGCATGACCACGCTGCTCGCTGCGGAAGACCTCTCCATGTTCGGGACGGACCCCTGGTGGCTCGTCGCGATCAAGGCCGTCTTCTGCTTCGCCTTCCTCATGCTGACCGTGCTCTTCTCCATCGTGTGGGAGCGCAAGGTGGTCGCCTGGATGCAGCTGCGCATCGGGCCCAACCGGCACGGCCCCTGGGGCTTCCTCCAGTCCCTCGCGGACGGCATCAAGCTGATGCTGAAGGAGGACGTCGTCGTCAAGCGCGCCGACAAGGTCGTCTACATCCTCGCGCCGATCATCGCCGCCGCCCCCGCGTTCATGGCCATCGCCGTGATCCCGTTCGGCCCGGCCGGCAACGAGGTCTCGATCTTCGGCCACCGCACCACGATGCAGCTCACCGACCTGCCGATCGCGATGCTGTACGTCCTCGCGATCGCCTCCGTCGGCATCTACGGCATCGTGCTCGCCGGCTGGTCCTCCGGCTCCACGTACCCGCTCCTCGGCGGGCTGCGCTCCTGCGCCCAGATGATCTCCTACGAGATCGCCATGGGCGCCGCGTTCGCCTCCGTCTTCCTCTACTCCGGGTCGATGTCGACCTCGGCGATCGTCGAGGCGCAGGCGGACCGCTGGTTCGTCATCCTGCTGCCGGTCTCGTTCATCATCTACATCGTCACGATGGTCGGCGAGACCAACCGCGCGCCCTTCGACATGCCGGAGTCCGAGGGCGACCTCGTCGGCGGCTTCAACACCGAGTACTCCTCCATCAAGTTCGCGATGTTCATGCTCGCCGAGTACGTGAACATGGTGACGGTCTCCGCCGTCTCCGTGACGCTCTTCCTCGGCGGCTGGCGCGCCCCGTACCCGATCTCCACCTTCTGGGAGGGCGCGAACCACGGCTGGTGGCCGATGCTCTGGTTCATCCTCAAGGTGCAGTTGCTGCTCTTCTTCTTCATCTGGCTGCGCGGCACGCTGCCCCGCGTCCGCTACGACCAGCTGATGAAGCTCGGCTGGAAGGTCCTCATCCCGGTCTCGGTGCTCTGGCTGATGCTGGTCGCCACCGTCCGGGCCCTGCGCAACGAGAACGTCGGCTTCCAGAACATCGTGCTGTACGTCGCGGGAGCCGTGGTCGCCGTCCTGTTGATCTCCTTCGTCGCCGACATGTTCCGCGACCGCAGGGACAGGGCGGGCGCCGAGGCCGAGGACGAGCCGCCGTTCGACCCGATGGCCGGCGGGTTCCCCGTACCGCCCAAGCCCGGACAGTCCCTGCCGCCCGTGCCGCGGCGCAGGTCGCGGCAGGACCGCGACCTGGTTGTCAGTGGCGCCCCCGATACTGCTACTGCGAGTGATGGAAAGGAGACGGAAGGTGTCTGATTTCCAGAACCCGGTGGCCGGCTTCGGCGTGACCTTCAAGGCCATGTTCAAGAAGCGGCTCACCGAGCAGTACCCGGAGGAGCGCAAGACGACGGCGCCGCGCTTCCACGGCCGGCACCAGCTCAACCGTCATCCGGACGGTCTTGAGAAGTGCGTGGGCTGCGAGCTGTGCGCCTGGGCCTGTCCCGCCGACGCCATCTACGTGGAGGGCGCGGACAACACCGACGAGGAGCGCTACTCCCCGGGCGAGCGGTACGGCCGCGTCTACCAGATCAACTACGCCCGCTGCATCCTCTGTGGTCTCTGCATCGAGGCCTGCCCCACGCGGGCGCTGACGATGACCAACGAGTTCGAACTGGCCGACTCCTCCCGCGAGAACCTGATCTTCACCAAGGAGCAGCTCCTCGCGGGCCTGGAGGAGGGCATGGTCGACTCCCCGCACGCGATCTTCCCGGGCATGGACGAGCAGGACTACTACCGGGGCCTGGTCACGCAGGCCGCCCCCGGGACCGTCCAGCAGGTCGCCACGTCCAAGGGGGAGAAGGGCGAGCCGGAAGAGGTGGACGCATGAGCGCCGCCACCCTCGCCGCGTACACCACGTCGACCGGTGAGGCCTTCCAGTTCTGGGTCCTCGGCACGGTCGCCGTGATCGGCGCCCTCGCCACGATCCTGATGAAGAAGGCCATGCACAGCGCGCTGTCGCTGGCCGGCACGATGATCATCCTGGCGGTCTTCTACCTCGCCAACGGCGCGTACTTCCTCGGCATCGTCCAGATCGTCGTCTACACCGGCGCGATCATGATGCTCTTCCTCTTCATCGTCATGCTCGTCGGCGTCACGGCCGCGGACTCGCTGAAGGAGACCATCAAGGGCCAGCGCTGGTGGGCCGCAGCCTGCGGGCTCGGCTTCGGCATCCTGCTGATCGCCGGCATCGGCCAGGCCTCCCTGACCGAGTTCAACGGCCTGGGCGCGGCCAACGGCGCGTACGGCGGGAACGTGGAGGGCCTCGCCGCGCTCATCTTCACCAAGTACGTCTTCGCCTTCGAGATCACCGGCGCGCTGCTCATCACCGCGGCCGTCGGCGCGATGGTCCTCACCCACCGCGAGCGGACCGAACGGGCCCGCACCCAGCGGGAGCTGGCGGAGCAGCGCGTACGGGAAGGCAAGCACGTACCGCCGCTGCCCGCCCCCGGCGTCTACGCCCGGCACAACGCGGTGGACATCGCCGGTCTCCTGCCCGACGGCACCCCCGCCGAGCTGACCGTGATGCAGACACTGCGCAAGCGCGGCCAGATCCGGGACGTGTCCGGTGAGGCGATGGCCGACCTGAAGGCGCTGGAGCAGCGCTCGGAGGAGCGGCTCGGCCGTGACCGGCAGGCTGCCGGGGACCGGGACGAAGAGGAGGCCTCGCGATGAACCCCGTCAACTATCTGTATCTCGCCGCCCTGTTGTTCACCATCGGCGCGGCGGGTGTGCTGATCAGGCGCAACGCGATCGTGGTCTTCATGTGCGTGGAGCTGATGCTCAACGCCTGCAACCTCGCGTTCGTCGCCTTCTCCCGGATGCACGGCAACCTCGACGGCCAGATCATCGCCTTCTTCACGATGGTCGTCGCCGCCGCGGAGGTCGTGGTCGGGCTCGCGATCATCGTGTCGCTCTTCCGTTCCCGCCACTCGGCCTCGGTCGACGACGCCAGCCTGATGAAGCTGTAAGGGGCTGAACTGTGGACAACCTGATCGCTCTGCTCGTCGCGGCGCCACTCCTCGGAGCGGCCGTCCTGCTGTGCGGCGGGCGCCGGCTGGACAAGGCCGGGCCGCTGCTCGGTACGGCGCTCGCGGCCTCCTCCTTCGTCATCGGTGTCGTCCTCTTCGCCGACATGCTCGGCAAGAGCGCCGACGACCGGGCCCTGTACCAGAACCTGTGGACCTGGATCCCCGTCGAGGGCTTCCAGGCGGACATCGCCTTCCAGCTCGACCAGCTGTCGATGACGTTCGTGCTGCTGATCACCGGCGTCGGCTCGCTGATCCACGTGTACTCCATCGGGTACATGGAGCACGACGAGCGCAAGCGCCGCTTCTTCGGCTACCTGAACCTGTTCCTCGCGGCGATGCTGCTCCTGGTCCTCGCCGACAACTACCTGCTCCTGTACTTCGGCTGGGAGGGCGTCGGCCTCGCCTCGTACCTCCTGATCGGCTTCTGGCAGCACAAGCCCAGCGCGGCCACCGCCGCGAAGAAGGCCTTCCTGGTCAACCGGGTCGGCGACATGGGCCTGTCGATCGCCATCATGATCATGTTCACCACCTTCGGGACCTTCGCCTTCGGGCCGGTCCTGGAGGCCACCGGTGAGACGAGCGAGGGCACGCTGACCGCGATCGCCCTGATGCTGCTGCTCGCCGCCTGCGGCAAGTCGGCCCAGGTGCCGCTGCAGTCCTGGCTCGGGGACGCGATGGAGGGCCCGACCCCGGTCTCCGCCCTCATCCACGCGGCCACCATGGTCACCGCCGGTGTCTATCTGATCGTCCGCTCCGCGAACATCTTCAACGCCTCCCCCGACGCCCAGCTCGTGGTCGTCGTGGTCGGCGCGGTCACGCTCCTCTTCGGTGCGATCGTCGGTTGCGCGAAGGACGACATCAAGAAGGCGCTGGCCGGCTCGACGATGTCGCAGATCGGCTACATGATCCTGGCGGCGGGCCTCGGCCCGATCGGCTACGTCTTCGCGATCATGCACCTGGTCACGCACGGCTTCTTCAAGGCCGGGCTCTTCCTCGGCGCCGGTTCGGTCATGCACGGCATGAACGACGAGGTGGACATGAGGCGTTACGGCGGCCTGCGGAAGTACATGCCGGTCACCTTCGTCACCTTCGGCCTCGGCTATCTCGCGATCATCGGCTTCCCCGGTCTGTCCGGCTTCTTCTCCAAGGACAAGATCATCGAGGCGGCCTTCGCCAAGGGCGGCACCGAGGGCTGGATCCTCGGCGCGGTCACCCTGCTCGGCGCGGCCATCACCGCGTACTACATGACCCGCGTGATGCTGATGACCTTCTTCGGCGAGAAGCGCTGGCAGCCCGACGACAAGGGCGAGCTGCCGCACCCGCACGAGTCGCCGAAGTCCATGACGGTCCCGATGGTCCTGCTGGCCGTCGGCTCCGTCGCTGCGGGTGGCTTCTTCGCCATCGGCGACCGGTTCATCAACTGGCTCAGGCCGGTGACCGAGTTCGAGCACGGCCACCCGCCGATCAGCGCCGGGGCCATCACCTCCGCCACGGTCGCGGTCATGGTGATCGGCGTCGGGATCGCCTGGCTCCAGTACGGACGCAGGCCCGTCCCGGTCACCGCCCCGCGCGGCTCGCTGCTCACCCGGGCGGCCCGCCGCGACCTGCTCCAGGACGACTTCAACCACGCCGTCTTCGTGACGGGCGGCACGCACCTCACCCGCTCGCTCGTCTACGTCGACCACACCCTGGTCGACGGGGTCGTCAACGGCACCGCGGCCTCGGTCGGCGGTCTGTCCGGCCGGCTGCGCAGGCTGCAGAACGGCTACGCCCGCACGTATGCGGTCTCCATGTTCGGAGGTACGGCGGTGCTGATCGCCGCGACCCTGCTGATGAGGGCGGTGTAACTGCCATGTCCTTCCCGCTCCTTACGGTGACGGCAGCGGTGCCCGCGGTCGGTGCGATCCTCACCGCCGCCGTCCCCGCCGCCCGCCGTACCGCGGCCAAGTGGCTGGCGCTGCTGGTCTCGCTGGTCACGCTGGTGCTCGCGGCGATCGTCATGATCCGCTTCGAGCCCGGCGGCGACCGGTACCAGCTCGTCGAGTCGCACTCCTGGATCAAGGACTTCGGCGTCCGCTACGAACTGGGCGTGGACGGCATCGGGGTGGCGCTGATCGCGCTCACCGCGCTGCTGATCCCCTTCATCATCCTGGCGGGCTGGCACGACGCCGACCCCCTGGAGACGAAGTCCAGCCGCTGGCGGCCGACGCAGGGCTTCTTCGCCCTGATCCTGATGGTCGAGGCGATGGTGATCCTCTCCTTCGAGGCCACCGACGTCTTCCTCTTCTACATCCTGTTCGAAGCCATGCTCATCCCGATGTACTTCCTCATCGGCGGCTTCGGCGACCGCGCCCACGCCGGCTCCGACGAGAACGCGGCGGCCCAGCGCTCGTACGCGGCGGTGAAGTTCCTGCTGTACAACCTGGTCGGCGGACTGATCATGCTGGCCGCCGTCATCGGTCTGTACGTGGTCGCGGGGAACTTCTCCCTCACGGAGATCGCGGAGGCGCGGGCGTCCGGTCAGCTGGAGATGGCGACCAACACCGAACGGCTGCTGTTCCTCGGCTTCTTCTTCGCCTTCGCGGTGAAGGCGCCGCTGTGGCCGCTGCACACCTGGCTGCCGAACGCGATGGGGGAGGCGACCGCCCCGGTCGCCGTGCTCATCACCGCGGTCGTCGACAAGGTCGGCACGTTCGCGATGCTCCGCTTCTGCCTCCAGCTCTTCCCGGAGGCCTCGAAGTGGGCGACCCCGGTGATCATCGCGCTCGCCCTGGTCAGCATCGTCTACGGGGCGCTGCTCGCGGTCGGCCAGCGGGACATCAAGCGCCTGGTGGCGTACGCCTCGATCTCGCACTTCGGCTTCATCATCATGGGCATCTTCGCGATGACCAGCCAGGGCCAGAGCGGCGCGACGCTGTACATGGTCAACCACGGCATCTCGACGGCCGCCCTGATGCTGGTGGCCGGCTTCCTGATCACCCGGCGCGGCTCGCGGCTCATCGCCGACTACGGCGGTGTGCAGAAGGTCGCCCCGGTGCTCGCCGGCACCTTCCTGATCGGCGGTCTCGCCACCCTCTCGCTGCCGGGTCTCGCGCCGTTCGTGAGCGAATTCCTGGTCCTGGTCGGCACGTTCGCCCGCTACCCGGTGGCCGGCATCATCGCCACCACCGGCATCGTCCTCGCCGCGCTCTACACCCTCGTCCTCTACCAGCGGACGATGACCGGGCCGGTGAAGACGGAGGAGGTCCGGACCATGCCGGACCTGCGGGTGCGCGAGCTGGTCGTGGTCGCCCCGCTGATCGCCCTGCTGATCCTCCTCGGTGTGTTCCCGAAGCCGCTGACGGACATCGTGAACCCGGCCGTCTCGTACACCATGTCCGACGTCCAGCAAGAGGACCCGAAGCCCGAAGTGGAGGCGGCCAAGTGAGCGACATGGCTGTCCACAGCCTGTGGACGACGGCTGCCGAGCCGTTGACCAAGATCCCGGCACCCCACATCGAGTACGTCCAGCTCTCACCCGTACTCATCGTGGTCGGCGCCGCGGTCCTCAGCGTCCTCGCCGAGGCCTTCGTGCCCCGCAAGGCCCGCTACCAGGCCCAGGTGTTCCTGACCGTGCTGGCCCTGGTCGCGGCCTTCGCCGCGATCGTCGGCCTCGCCGCCGGCGGCTACGGCACCACCAAGGCGCACATCGCGGCCATGGGCGCCATCGCCGTCGACGGTCCGGCGCTCTTCCTGCAGGGCACGATCCTGCTGGCCTCGCTCGTCGCCGTCTTCACCTTCGCCGAGCGCAGGCTCGACCCGGCCGACCACGGCCACAAGGTCGACTCCTTCGCCGCCGAGGCCGCCGCCGTCCCCGGCAGCGACCAGGAGAAGGCGGCCGTCAAGGCCGGGTTCACCACCACCGAGGTGTTCCCGCTGGTGCTGTTCGCCATCGCGGGCATGCTGGTCTTCCCGGCCGCCAACGACCTCCTGACGCTCTTCATCGCGCTCGAGGTCTTCTCCCTCCCGCTCTACCTGCTCTGCGCCGTCGCCCGCCGCAGGCGGCTCATGTCGCAGGAGGCCGCGGTCAAGTACTTCCTCCTCGGCGCCTTCTCCTCGGCGTTCCTGCTCTTCGGCATCGCCCTGCTCTACGGCTACGCGGGCTCCGTCTCGTACGCCACCATCGCGAACGTCGTCGACGGCTCGGTCGCCTCGGTCGACCCGGCCCTCGCCCAGACGATGGGCAACGACGTCCTGCTGCTCATCGGCTTCGCGCTGGTCCTCATGGGGCTGCTCTTCAAGGTCGGCGCCGTGCCGTTCCACATGTGGACCCCGGACGTCTACCAGGGCGCCCCGACCCCCGTCACCGGCTTCATGGCGGCCGCGACGAAGGTCGCCGCGTTCGGCGCGCTGCTGCGCCTGCTGTACGTGGTGCTGCCGGGCCTCACCTGGGACTGGCGGCCGGTCATGTGGGGCGTCGCCATCGTCACCATGCTGGGCGGCGCGATCGTCGCGATCACCCAGACCGACATCAAGCGGCTCCTCGCGTACTCCTCGATCGCGCACGCGGGCTTCCTGCTCGCCGGTGTCATCGCCGCCACGCCCTCCGGCATCTCGTCGGTGCTCTTCTACCTGGGCGCGTATTCCTTCGTGACGATCGGCGCGTTCGCGGTCGTCACGCTGGTGCGGGACGCGGGCGGCGAGGCGACGCACCTGTCCAAGTGGGCGGGGCTCGGCCGCCGTTCGCCGCTGGTGGCGGCGGTCTTCGCGGTGTTCCTGCTCGCCTTCGCGGGCATTCCGCTGACCTCCGGGTTCTCCGGCAAGTTCGCGGTCTTCTCGGCGGCGGCGGAGGGCGGCGCGGGCGCGCTGGTCGTGGTCGGTGTGATCTCCTCGGCGATCGCCGCGTTCTTCTACATCCGGGTGATCGTGCTGATGTTCTTCAGCGAGCCGAAGGCGGACGGCCCGACGGTCGCCGTGCCGTCGGTCTTCACGGCGGCGACCATCACGGTGGGTGTCGCGGTCACGGTGGTGCTTGGCCTCGCGCCGCAGTACTTCCTGGACCTGGCGGGCCAGGCGAGCGTGTTCGTCCGCTAGCCGCTCCGTGAGAGGGCCCGGTCTCCGCAGGCGCGGGGGCCGGGCCCTTCTGTCGTACGCGTGCGGGGACTATGCAGCCGGAACGATCCGCCCGGTCACCTCGCCGAGCGCGACCTGCGTCCCGTCCGGCCCCGGGGCCCACGCGGTGAGCGTGACCACGTCGCCGTCCTCGAGGAACGTCCGCTTCCCGGTGGGCAGTTCGAGCGCGTCGCGGCCGTTCCAGGTCAGTTCGAGGAGCGAGCCGCGCTGGTGGACCTCGGGGCCCGAGACCGTGCCGGAGCCGTACAGGTCACCGGTGCGCAGCGAGGCGCCGTTGACCGTCATGTGGGCCAGCTGCTGGGCGGCGGTCCAGTACATGGTGGCGAACGGCGGCTCGGAGACGACCTGCCCGTTGATCTCGACGGTGATCCGCAGGTCGAAGCCGCCGGGCTCCTCATCGGTGGCGTCGTCGAGGTAGGGGAGGAGGTCGAAGTCCCGGGCGGGCGGGGCGGTCCTGGCCGCGTCCAGGGCCTCCAGGGGGGTCACCCAGGCCGACACGGAGGTCGTGAACGACTTGCCGAGGAACGGGCCGAGCGGCACGTACTCCCAGGCCTGGAGATCGCGCGCGGACCAGTCGTTGAGCAGCGTCAGGCCGAAGACGTGCTCGCGGAAGTCGGCCAGCGGCACGGGGGTGCCGAGGGTGGAGGGGGTGCCGACGACGAAGCCGACCTCCGCCTCGATGTCCAGCTTCACCGAGGGCCCGAAGACCGGCGCGGGGTCGGTGGGCGCCTTGCGCTGCCCGGCGGGGCGTACGACGTCGGTCCCGGAGACGACGACCGTGCCGGCCCGGCCGTGGTAACCGATGGGCAGGTGCTTCCAGTTGGGGGTGAGCGCGTCGCCGTCGGGGCGGAAGATCCGGCCCACGTTGGTGGCGTGGTGCTCGCTGGCGTAGAAGTCGACGTAGTCCGCGACCTCGTACGGCAGGTGCATGCTGACGGTGTCGAGCGGATACAGCAGCGGCTCTATGACCGGCCGGTGCGCGGGTACGGTCACCCAGGCCGTCAGGGCCCTGCGCACGTCGCGCCAGGCGGTGCGGCCGGCGGCGAGCAGCGGGTTGAGGCTGGGCTGCGCGAGCAGCGCCGCGTACGGCGAACCGAGCGCGTGCGCCGCGGCCCCCGCGTCGAGGACATGGCCGCCGATGCGGACGCCGACCCTCCGCCGGTCGGGCTCGTCGGCGGGGGAGAAGACGCCGTACGGAAGGTTGTGCGGGCCGAAGGGGTCGCCCTCGGCCAGATCGAGCGGGGACTGCTCGGGCATCGGTGCTGCCTCGCTTTCCAGGGTGTGGGGGACACGTTAATGGGCGAGCGGCCGGGCGCGGATGATATGGATCACAGAGAAAGTGCCGCCTCCGTGCACAACTGTCCATGTATGCGCGGTTTATGCGTCCTGTGCGTGGACTGTGCGCGCAAGAGGTGACTGAGCGCGTTCAATTCCTGCTTTTCCGGGGACCGATCCCGGTCATACGATCACGGCATCGTCGCGCCGCGTGAGGTTCCCGCAGGCGCGACCCCCTCATTGCTTTGTCTTCACCCGACCGCTCTTGACCAGAAAAGGTCCACCTTGAAGATTCGCCGCATGCTCGCGACGGCCGTGGCGGCCGCCGTGACCACCCCCGTCGTCTTCCTGTCGGCCGCCCCGGCCTTCGCCGACACGAAGCCGTCCGCGCCCGCGCAGACGCAGAACGACAAGCAGGACCAGGCGCCGGACATCGACCAGCTGAAGAAGGACGTCGCGGCGGCGCAGAAGGCGTACGACGCGGCCGTGCTGGCCGAGTCGGACGCCGTGAAGGCCAAGCAGGACCTCGCGAAGCCCGAGCACGAGCTCCAGGTCGCCCTCGCCGCCGCGAAGACGGCCGCTGCCGAGGCCGCCGCGAAGAAGACCGCCGCGGACACCAAGGTCACGGAGGCCGAGGCCGCTCTCGCGGCGCTCGCGCCCGACGCCGCCCCCGAGGTGAAGGCCGCCGCCGAGCAGGCCGTCACCGACGCGAAGACCGCCGCCGCGGAGGCGGCCACGGCGAAGGCCAACGCCGACGCGAAGGTCACGGAGGCCAACACGAAGCTCGTCGCCGCGGACACCGCGGCCTCGACCAAGGTCACCACGACCGGGAATGCCACGAAGGACGCCCTCAAGGCGCTGGACGCCGCCAAGGAGGCGCTGAAGAAGGCCGAGGAGGAAGAGGGCGAGGAGGAGCCGCCGCACGAGGACTGCTTCCCCGAGGCGAAGTTCACCTCCGTGGTGACCGGCCTGCCCTCGAAGGTCGTCGCCGGCTCCACCGTCGAGTTCAACCTGCGGCTGACGAACGGCTCCGACCGGACGCTGGACGAGGCGTACGCCTTCGTCTCCGTCCACGCCTTCGACGAGAAGGGCCTCAAGCCCCTCGACAAGTACCTGGACCTGGACTGGACCACGGCGGACGACTTCCACTGGAACGACGTCAACGTCGCCGAGGAGATCCCCGTGGGTGTCCTGAAGTCCAAGACCTCCGCCGACATCAAGCTCCGCCTGAAGGTGGACGCGGACGCTCCGGCCGGTCAGGGCCTCACCTTCGCCGCGGGTGACTTCTGGAACGAGGACGGCAGCTGCGGCGGCACGCCGGACCTGACCGAGTACGAGTTCCAGATCCTCGCCAAGGGCAGCGACCCGGGCAAGGTCGAGGACGCCAAGGGCACCCCGGGCGGCAAGAACACCACCACCCAGGGCGGCACCTCCACCACCGCCGTGACCACCGGCCAGCTCGCCAAGACCGGTTCGAACGACGCCATGCCGCAGATCGCCCTCACGGGCGCCACGGCCGTCGCGCTCGGCGCCGGCGCGATGTTCATGGTCCGCCGCCGCAAGGCCGGCGCGGACGCCTGATCCGAGCGGTAGAGGAAAGGCCCGCGTTCCCACAGGAACGCGGGCCTTTCCCTGTGCCCCGGGCTCAACCCGCCGTGCGCGGAATGCTTTTCTCCCATGTCCGGTGGAAGAGGACCTCACCGCCCTCCTTGCACACCACCTCGTTCGACGTCAGGAACGCGTCCGCGTCGCAGGTGATCTCCGAGCGGGAGTCGATCGTCACGTCCCAGGACAGGTCCGGGCGGTGGAGGCGGATCGTCCAGGTGGAGTGGGTGCGGGCCGAGAGGGGGTCGTTCTCGGCGATCGTGTAGGTCTCCAGGGCGTCCTCGGTGAACTCCAGGCCGTCCGGGTAGACCCGGGTGCCGCCGTAGCGGGGGTCGACCTCCAGGCGCCATTCGCCCTTGGCCACGTCGCGGACGACCAGGCGCTCCGGGCGGGGTTCCTCCAGGGTGGCGGGGGTGACCACGCCCAGGGGTTCCGATTGTTCCGGCGGCTGCCACTCGACCGCGTCCGTCGTCGTGCGGCGGCGGACCGGGAGGGTCAGGGACGACGTGGTCGGGGAGAGGGTGAAGCCCGCCGCGTCCGGCTGGGGCCAGATCCAGGGCCAGTACGCGGAGGAGACCGCGAGGCGGACCCGGTGGCCGGGTGGGAAGGTGTGGCCGATGCCGTTCAGGTCGAGGACGAAGGACGCGGACTCGCCCACCTGCGCCTCCACCACGCGGTCCCGGCCGTAGCGGGACGAGAAGTTCATCGCGCCCCGGGTCACCAGCGTGGACGAGCCGTCCGGGGCCACGTCGCACAGGCGGGCGATCACCTGGCCCGTGGGGGCCGGGGTCGTCAGGGTGAGGCTCACCCTCGGGCGGCCCAGGATCTCGATCGGCTCGCCGTCCTCCGGTACCACGAAGTCGAAGCAGGCCCCGAGCGCGTCCTCCTCCCGCTGGTCCGGCGGCAGGTCGCTGTCGTTGCCGAAGGGGAAGAAGCGGCCCGCGTCCAGGCCCGTCTGCTGCGGCGAGTGCACCACGACCGGCTCGCCCTGGAAGGCGTACGTGACGGGGGTGACGTTCGGGGACGGCCAGGACGGGTCGGTGACCCAGCGGCCCGGCAGCTCCTCGTAGACCGTGGCCGGCGGGTGCGAGGCGCTGATCCAGGAGCGCAGCAGTGGCTCCGCCATGACGTCGTTGTCCGCGTCCTTGAGGTGGTGGTCCCACCACCTCAGCGTCTCCTGGAGGAAGCCGATCGCGGGGCCCGGCGGCAGGCCCCGGTCCGGGTACTGGTGCGACCACGGGCCGATGATCCCGCGCACCCGGTCCTGCGGGAGGTGCTCGACGAGCCGCAGCACGGTGTCCCGGTACGGGTCGTGCCAGCCGCCCACCGCCAGGACGGCCGCCCGGATCGCGCCGTAGTCCTCGCAGACGCTGCCGTGCTTCCAGTAGTCGTCCCGGGTCTGGTGGGCGAGCCAGGTGTGGATGAGGGGGTCCACGGCCTCCAGGCGCCGCAGCCACAGCTCCCGCCACTCCTCGCCCACGTGCAGCGGGTCCGGCGGCCGGCAGGCGAAGGCCAGCATGGTGGCCGCCCAGGCGTGCATGTCGACCGCGAGGACCGACCCGCCCATGTAGTGCACGTCGTTGTCGTAGCGGTCGTCGGTCGAGCAGACCGTGACGATCGCCTTCAGGGGCTCGGGGGCCAGGGCGGCGATCTGGAGGGCGTTGAAGCCGCCCCAGGAGATCCCGAACATGCCGACCTTCCCCGTGCACCAGGGCTGCTCGGCGAGCCAGTGCACCACCGCCACGCCGTCCGCCAGCTCGACTGCGTCGTACTCGTCGCCCGGCAGCCCCTCGCTGTTGCCGTGCCCGCGCACGTCGACCCGCACGGAGGCGTAGCCGTGCCCGGCGTACCAGGGGTGGCGCTGCCGGTCCCGGGGCGCCGTCCAGTCGGTGAGGCGGTACGGGAGGTACTCCAGGAGCGCCGGGACGGGCTCCTCGGTGACGGGGCGCCAGATCCGGGCGTAGAGCCGCGTGCCTCCCCCAGGGCCTTCGGCCTGGGAGGTCCCCCCAGGGAGCGGGATCCGGACGTCCTCGTGGGTCGTCTCGTACGGGAACTCGGTACGGATGCGCATGACGGATCTCCGCGGAGCTCAGTGGACGGGGTGCATGGTGCGGCGCAGCCATGGGGCCAGGGCGATCACGACGAGGCCCGCGACGACCGCGATGGCTCCGTTCACGCCGAAGTACGCGGGCTTGGAGACGTCGTCGTACAGCTTCACGGTCTGGGCCTGGATGCCGTTGGCGAGCGCGAGGGAGAGGAACCAGAGCGACATCGTCTGGCTGGAGAAGGCCTTCGGCGCGAGCTTGCTGGTCGCCGACATCCCGGAGGTCTCCAGGAGCACGTCGCCGAGGCCGAGCAGCAGGTACGAGCCGACGATCCACCACGCCGCCATCTGGTACGTGTCGTCGGCGTGCCCGGACGTCGGCACCACCATCAGCAGGAACGACAGGCCGCCGAGGATCACGCCGAAGGCGATCTTGTTGGAGGCGTGCGGCTGACTGTGGCCCATCCGGGCCCAGACGGCGGCCACCACGGGCGCGAGCGCCACCTCGAAGGCGCCGAGGGCGGAGGCGTACCAGCTGGCCGGGAAGTCGAAGCCGAGGATGGTGGTGCGGGCGTTGGTGGAGGCCAGCAGGATCATCGTCGAGTACGCCTGGAAGAGGATGAAGTTGAAGACCACCGAGGCCAGGAAGAGCACGATGTACGGTTTCAGCCGCCCGCGCTCCTCCGCCGTGACGCGCGGGCTCTTGAACATCACCCAGAAGTAGACGACCGGGGCGAGGACCGAGATCAGCGTCAGCAGGTCGACGAAGCGGTCCATGGTGAGCCAGCCGACGGCGGCCAGGAGGACGCCCAGGACCGCCACGACGACCACGCCGACGATGATCGTCCGCACCGCCCGGCGCAGGGCGTCGGGGGCGAGGGCGAACTCGGCGGAGTGCTTGCGCCCGGCCAGGTGACGGCGGCCGAGGACGTACTGGGCCAGGCCCAGGGTCATGCCGATGGCGGCGGCCGAGAAGCCCCAGTGGTAGCCGCGGTGGTCGGCGAGCCAGCCGGTGATGAGCGGTCCGGCGAAGGCGCCGATGTTGATCGCCATGTAGTAGAGGGCGAAGCCCGCGTCGCGGCGGTCGTCGTCGGTGGCGTAGAGCTTGCCGACCATGGTGGCGACGTTCGGCTTGAGCAGGCCGGTGCCGGCGCTGATCAGGCCGAGGCCCACCCAGGTCATGGCGGCCGTCGGCACCGCCATGGAGTAGTGGCCGAGCGCGATCAGGATGCCGCCCCACAGGACGGCCCGGTACGAGCCGAGGATGCGGTCGGCGAGCCAGCCGCCGGCCACCGAGACCAGGTAGACGAGGGTCCCGTAGGCCGCCGCGACGGAGGCGGCCGTGCCCGGGGCCATGCCGAGGCCCTCGTTCGCGACGCTGTCGGCGAAGTAGAGGACGAGGATCGCCTGCATGCCGAGGAAGGAGAACCGCTCCCAGACCTCCAGCCCCGAGAGCGTGAGAAGGCCCCTCGGGTGCCCGAAGAAGGCATGATCGTCTTCGGGTGGCGGCTGCTCGCCGTTCGCTTCGGTATCGATCGCTGTTCGGGACAAAAGGTCCACTCCTGGTCGTATGAGCTGATCACGAACATACCGGGGGTGGCGGGAAGGCGCCCATGGTGATCGAAAGGCGACCGGATACGCTGACTTGAGCGAATCCGGCGACACATCGACAATCCGTGTGGTCGCCGGCAGCGGAAGCAGGCGTCGCAGCACGCGACGGAGCAGACGTACAGCAGGCGTACCACAGCGTTAGAGCAGGCGTTAGACAGGCGTTTAGGCAGGCGTTGGAGCAGGCGTCAGCAGACAGGAGATCCCCTCGTGACCGTCGTCGGGCCGTTCGGTCTTAGCGTGCGGGACCAGGCTCTTGAGGCCGATGTCCAGACCGGATTGGCGGCCGTGGAGGCAGGTCTCCTCGACGCCACCAAGAGCGAGATCCCGTTCATCACGGAGGCCGCGCAGCACCTCGTCCTGGCCGGTGGCAAGCGATTCCGGCCCCTGCTGGTGATGCTCGCCGCCCAGTTCGGCGACCCGTACGCGCCGGGTGTCGTGCCCTCGGCCGTCGTCGTCGAGCTCACCCACCTGGCGACCCTCTACCACGACGACGTCATGGACGAGGCGGACGTGCGGCGCGGGGTCGACAGCGCGAACACCCGATGGGGCAACTCCATCGCCGTCCTGACGGGTGACTTCCTCTTCGCCCGCGCCTCGCACACGCTGGCGGACCTCGGCCCCGAGGCCGTACGGATCCAGTCGGAGGCGTTCGAACGGCTCGTGACCGGCCAGATCCTGGAGACGGCAGGGCCGCAGGGCGACCGCGACCCGGTCGACCACTACCTCGACGTGCTCGGCGGCAAGACCGGCTCGCTCGTCGCCGTCTCCTGCCGCTTCGGCGCCATGATGTCCGGCGCGGACGAGAGCGTCGTCGACATCCTCACCCAGTACGGCGAGCGGCTCGGCGTCGCCTTCCAGCTCGCCGACGACGTCCTCGACATCGCCTCCGACTCCCACGAGTCCGGCAAGACCCCGGGCACGGACCTCCGCGAGGGCATCCCGACCCTCCCGGTCCTCCGCCTGCGCGCCGCCGCGGCGGCCCACGGGCGCCCCGAGGACGTGGAACTCGTCGAGCTGATCGACGGCGACCTCAGCGACGACGCCCGGCACGCCGAGGTGCTGCGCCGGCTGCGCGTCCACCCGGCCCTGGAGCAGGCCCGCCGGGACACCGTGCGGTTCGCGGAGGAGGCGCGCGCGATGCTGGCGCCGCTGCCCGAGGGCTACGCGAAGTCCGCTCTGGAGGAGCTGTGCGACGCGGTGGTCCACCGCGCGGGCTAAGACGCCCTAGGGGTGTGTCATCCCATAGCAGTACGCGAGGTTGAGTCCGCAGTCTGACGATTCCGAGCCGCCGCTTTGGTCAGATGGAGTCATCGACCACGGAGGTTAGGACAGACCATGGCACAGACCCGTAAGGCGAGCCGCTACGTCGTCCCGTTCGCGGTGGCCGGAGTGGCCGCCGCGACGATCGGGCTCGTACCGGCGCTGGCGGCGTCCGGCGACCCCGACCTGCCGGAGATCACGGCACAGCAGCTGATCGAGAAGATCGCCGCGTCGGACACGCAAACGCTGTCCGGCACGTTCAAGGTGAGCACGGACCTGGGCCTGCCGTCGGTGGCCGGCCTCGCCGACAGCTTCGCGGGCGCGGGCGGCCAGTCCGCCGACGGCGCGCCCTCCACGGACCCGCAGGAGCTGCTGACGCGCCTGGTCTCGGGCACCCACACGCTCAAGGTGGCGGCCGACGGCCCGGACCGGCAGAAGCTCACGATCCTGGACGGCTCCGACGAGTACAGCCTGATCCACAACGGCGACGACGTCTGGGCGTACGACAGCAAGTCGAACCAGGTCTTCCACGAGAAGGGCGCCGGCTCGGACCGCCCTGCCGAGGAGAAGGGCGAGAAGGACGGGCTTCCCGGTACGCCCAAGGAGTTCGCCGACGAGGTCCTGAAGGAGGCCGGCGACACGACGTCGATCACGGTCGGCGGGGCGGCCACGGTGGCCGGCCGGGACGCCTACCAGCTCGTGATCAAGCCCAAGCAGAGCGGCTCGACGGTCGAGTCGATCAAGATCGCGGTGGACGCGAAGACCGGTACGCCGCTGAAGTTCACGCTGGCCTCGGTCGACGGCGGCAAGCCGGTCCTCGACGCGGGCTTCACGAAGGTCGACTTCGGCAAGCCGGCCGCGTCCACGTTCGACTTCAAGGCCCCCAAGGGCGCGAAGGTGACCGAGGGCACGGGCGAGGGCCCGGCGGAGCACGGGAAGTCGCCGGAGGACGTCGAGAAGGACCTGGAGAAGGAGTTCGGCGGCGGCCTCGGCGGCCTGTTCGGCGGCGCCGTGCCCGGTGCCGACGGCAAGGGCGAGGGCATGAACGTCATCGGCGAGGGCTGGACGACGATCGCGACCTTCGACACCGGCGCGAAGGCCCCGAAGACGGACGAGGCCCCGAAGGAGGTCCAGGGCTTCCTGGACTCGCTCGGGGACGAGGTGAACGGAAAGTTCGGCTCCGGCACGGTCTTCAAGACGAAGATCGTCAACGCCCTGATGACGGACGACGGCAAGGTGTACGTCGGCGCGGTGACGAAGCAGGCGCTCGTCGACGCGGCGAACGCCGCGAAGTAGCCGCGCGGTCGTACGCGGAGCATGGGACCCCGGGTGGGTCGGGGGCGATGGTCACCGACCCACCCGGGCGTTTTTCGTGCGGAACGGCTCGTGCTGTACGGGGACGCCTTACGGGAACGCCTTACGGGAACGTCAGCTTGACGCTGTTGATGTACCCGGTGTCCTGCGCGGCCCGGTCCTGGACACGGAGCTTCCAGGCGCCGTTGGCGACCTCCGAGGAGGCGTTCACGGTGTAGGTGGCCACGAGGTTGTCGGCGCTGCCACCGGACTGGTTGTGCAGGTTGTAGACCGAGCCGTCGGGGGCGAGCAGGTCGACGACGAGGTCACCGCGGTAGGTGTGGACGATGTTCACGTCCACCTTGAGGGCCGACGGCGCGTTGCCGGTGATGCCCGTGACGTTGACCGTGGAGGTCACCGCGGCGCCGTTGTCCGGGATGGACACGTCGGCGGTGTTCTCGAAGACCGTGCCGGGCGGGGTGGTCGTACCGGCCGACAGGGTCCAGATCGCGTGGGCGACGGCGTCGCTGTTGCGGTCGAGGGCGGTGTCGTTGATGTTCGAGGTCGTGTCGCAGGAGGAGTGGTAGCAGCGGTCGAAGGCCGTGGCCGTACCGCCCCACTTCTGGACCTGCGCGCTGGTCTTCACCCGGCTGGCGCCGGTGAACAGACCGCCGACGGGGATGCCGACGTTCTTGAACGAGGCGTGGTCGGAGCGGCCGTCGCCCTCGGTCTCGATCTCGGTGGGGACGCCGATGCCGGCGAAGTAGCTCTTGAAGGTCTGCTCGATGGTGGGGTCGTCGTCGTAGACGAAGTAGCCCGGGTTGGGCGAGCCGATCATGTCGAAGTTCAGATACCCGGAGAACTTCGCGCGCTCCGTGGACGGGAGCTGGTTGACGTAGTACTTCGACCCGACGAGGCCGAGCTCCTCGGCGCCCCACCAGCCGAAGCGCAGGTGCTTCGTGGGCTGGAGGCCCGCGCGGGAGACGGCGAGCGCGGTCTCGAGGACGGCCGCCGAGCCGGAGCCGTTGTCGTTGATCCCGGCGCCGGAGGAGACGGAGTCGAGGTGTGCGCCGGCCATCAGGACCTGGTTGGGGTCACCGCCGGGCCAGTCGGCTATCAGGTTGTAGCCGGTGGCGCCGCTGGTGGTGAACTGCTGGACCGTGGTGGTGAATCCGGCCGCGTCCAGCTTGGCCTTCACGAAGTCGATGGAGGCTTTGTAGCCGGTGCGCCCGTGGGCGCGGTTGCCGCCGTTGGCGTTGGCTATCGCCTGGAGGTCGGTGAGGTGCTGCTTCACGTTGGCGAGCGGGATGTCGGGCGCGGCTGTGGGCGCTGCGGGCGCGGCGGGTGCCGCGGTCGCGGATGCGCCGGTGAAGCCGGCGAGGGCCAGTGCGGCGACGGCGGAGAGCGCGGCGGCACGTCTGGGAACGGAGAACTTCATGTGGGGGCTCCGGATTCCGAACGGGGATGGGACGGAAACGTGCGAGACGCCCCGGGGCGTGGGTGCCACGAGGCGCTGGAGCTGTGCGGGTGGTTCGTGGGCTGAATGTTCGGGGAGGAGTTGACTCTCCGTCAAGAGCGGAAACCGGTCAGGCTTGTTCGCTCACCGAACGGGCGGCTTCGCTGACGTCCGGGTCCGGGTCGCACGCCAACTCCCTTACGAGGCTGTCGACTCCGGGAGTCGACCAGTACCCGACGGCTTCGACGAGCGCGATGCGCACGCCCGGGTCGGGGTGCCGGGCCAGGTGGGCCAGCTGGGGCAGGGGGCCGCGCCGCCGGTACGCGAACCGGCGCAGCGCCTCGCGCAGCGCGGCGGAGTCCCCCGCGGCCTCGGCCGCCTCGACGTGCCCGAGCAGGACGCGGGGCGGCGGGTGCGGCCCGTCCAGCGGATGCGGGTGCCGCTCGCGCAGCCGCCGCCCGCCGTACTCGCCGCGGGCCAGGCACCCCTGGCAGGTGCAGGGCGTCCGGCCGTGCGCGTCGGGGAAGTACCGCCACCCGTTGACCTGCCGCACCCGCCGGACGGCCCGGACCTCGCGCCGCTCGACGGCCCGGGGCAGGAACACCTCCCACCCGCGCGGGTCGTCGAGCCCGCGCACCACGCGCACGGCGTCGGCGGCCGTCGTCTCCACGGGCTCCCGATCCCCGTACCGCCCGACGGTGACGGCCTCCGCGTCCGCGAGCCTGACGTGCACCGCGACGACATCGCGGGTCCCGGGGCGGCGTGCCAGCTCGCGAAGCCACTGGTGGGTGAGCGGGTACGAGTGGAGCACGGGGAACAGATACGTCCCCGGCCCGGACGCCCCGAGCCCGCTGCCACGGCCACGGCTGAGAGCCCGGATGCCACCGCGGCGGATGCGCGGGGCGTTGGCCGCGGGTGTCAGGTGCACGAAGGTCGCCATGCGGAACACCGTCCACCGCCCGGCCGGGGCACGGCAACTCCTTTGCGGGGCGCGGCCGGGACGTGGCCGGGGTCACGGATAGCGGGGCAGGTCCTCCGTGGAGATCGTCCAGTCGGCGATGGTGACGTCCTCGCCGTAGTAGAAGTCCTTGCGCGTCGCGTAGCGCGGGCCGTCCGGGGTGGCGTGGATGTCGGAGAGGACCGCTCCGGAGCCGGTGCGCGGGTCGAAGATCGCGTAGACCGGGATGCCGAGCAGCGGGTAGTCCCGGACCTTGCCGACCCAGTCGTTGTCGGGGTTGGAGCGGGAGACGACCTCGATCGCGGCGAGCAGGGTCCGGGGGTCGAAGGAGCCGTCGCCTTCCATGTCGGCCTCGGCGATGACCGTGACGTCCGGGTGGCGCATGACGCCCTCGGGCGCGTTCTCGACGTCAGGTTCTCCGGTGTGGGCGGCCAGCTCCTCCGGCATGACCTTCTCCAGACGCTTCCGCAGGCGCAGAACGGTCAGCTCGTGCGGGCGGCTCGGGGACATCATGTCGTGAACGATTCCTTCTTTGGTGATCTCGAACTTCCCGGGGACGGTGTCGTCCAGCCCGCCCAGCGCCTCGCGCATGGTCCGGTAGAGGGGGGAGACGGTCGTCATCGCACTGGCTCCTCGTCTGTGCCCTGGGGCCCGAGTCATCAGCTTCATGCTAGGCGGCCTCTCGTCGATCGGGGCGGCAGTCGCGGCAGTGGCCTGGGTCGGGGGATCTGAAGGCGCGGTCGCAGGTGTCGCAGGTCTGGAGGGGGTCGGGGGCCGGCGGGCGCGCCGGTGGCGGGGGTGGCAGGAGGGCGGTGAGGCGGTGGGCCAGGAGGCCGGCCGGGTGGGCCACGTGGTCGGGGAGGCCCGCGGCGAGCGCCTGGCGTACGGCGTCGGGGCGGGCGCCGCGCTCCAGCCAGGTGGTCAGGGCGGGTGCCAGGCGGTGGACGTCCCGTTCGGCGAGAAGGAGCCGGGGCTCGTGCAGGTGGAGGCCCGCGAGCAGGTCGGCGGCGGGTCGGTGCGCCTGCGTCGACGGTTGGGGCGGGGCAGGGGCAGGGGCAGGGGCAGGGGCCGGGGGCTGCGGCGCACGGCGGGGTGGGGGTTCATTGCGGCGCTCCCGCCGGGGCGGTGGTGGTGGCGGAGGAAGCTCCTCGTCCGGAGGCGGGGGCGTCTCCGGGATGGGGGCGGGTTCAGCCCCAGGTCGGTTGTACGAGATCGTGCGCGGGGCGAGTCGGCCGTTGGGCAGGCGTTCGTTGAAGCGCTTGAGGTAGCCGTGGGCCTCCAGCTCGCGCATCGCACCGGCGATGCGCAGCTCGCTCTCGGGGAAGCACGCGGCGAGGGCTTTGATGCCCACGGAGGCGCCGCCGGGCAGCGACTGGAGGTGGACGGCGAGCCCGATGGCGAGCAGTGAGAGCTCGCGGTGTTGGGCGAGGTGGTTGCCGACGACCGTGTAGCGGGTCGTGTGGCGGACGTTGACGTGAATGAGCCCGGAGGCGCGCCGGGGCGCGCTAGGCTGCGAGGAAGCCATCAGGAAGCGTCTACTTCCGTGTTGGTCAGGCCCTCGATCGGGATCGTAACTCCCGGCCGGGGGCCGACGTCTGTCTGGGGTTGTGTGGCGAGAGCATATGCCAGGCAACCGGCCCCGAATCCAGCCCAGTTGGTACAGATCACCCGTGCGAGTGACGGTGGGTGAAGCGCGTCGCCGTGGCCGCCGGGGGAGGCTGGAGGGGGTGGGTGGGTACTTTCTCTCGGTCTTTTTCTTTTCCGTCGTGGGCCGCCGCATCGCGGGCGGTCGCGACGCGGGGCGCCGGTCCTGTCGCCGGTGAGTGCGGCGTCCGAATTCCGCCAGCGGGGTGGGGTGGGGGCGCGTGACGCTGGGGGCATGACGACCTACACCGCACGCCCCATCGACCCCGCCGCCCTCGCCGAGCTCCGCGACACGGACGACGCCGGGCGCCCCTGTGTCCCGTTCGCCGCCGCCGAGGGCGGGGATCCGCTGCGCTGCTGCCTCCGGCCAGTCCGGGCGGGGGAGCGGGTCGCGCTCGTCTCCTACGCGCCCCTGCGGCGCTGGGCCGCCGCGACCGGGGCCAGGCCGGGGGCGTACGACGAGCAGGGGCCGGTCTTCATCCACGCCGACGGGTGCGAAGGGCCGGTGCCGGAAGCGGAGTCGTACCCCTTCGACCGGACCGGCGCGCTGCGCACCCTGCGGCGGTACGACTCCGACGGGCGGATCGTCGGCGGCCGTCTCCTGGAGATCCCGGCCGAGGCCAACGAGGGCTTCGACCGGGCCCTGGCGGAGGCCTTCGCCGACTCCCGGGTCGAGCTGGTGCACGTCAGGGCGGTGGAGTACGGCTGCTTCCAGTTCGAGGTCCGGCGCGCGACGCCGGGGGAGTGAACGTCACTCCACGCAGAACTCGTTGCCCTCCGGGTCCGCCATGACCACCCAGGTCATCCCGTACTCCGACACCCGGCGCAGGACCGAGGCGCCCAGGGACTCCAGGCGTTCGACCTCCGCGTCGCGCTGCTCCTGACCGGGGTGGAGGTCCAGGTGGACCCGGTTCTTGACGGTCTTCTCCTCCGGGACCTGCTGGAAGAGGATCCGTCGGCCGTGTCCCGTGCCCGACTTCTCGTCGAACGGGTCGTCCGGGTGCCGGACGGCGGCCAGCTTGCGCCAGGCGCGGCGGCCGTCCGCGAGCGTCGTCGAGAGCTCGGGCGGGGCAGCGCCGGCGGCGAGCAGCCCGTCGATGAAGGCGCTGTGGTCCTCGTCCACGTAGCCGAGCGCGGCGGCCCAGAAGGCGGCCTGCGCGTGCGGGTCGCCGGCGTCGATCACGAGCTTCCAGTGCAGTGGGGTCATGCCCCCAGTCTCGGCGCGCCCACCGCGCGCGCGGCGAACCGGCGCGCGTACGGCGGGAATTCCGGCGGAAGCGCGCCGGTCGGCGGCGTCCCGCCGGACGTGAGTGCGGCGGGGTTCCGGCGGGCCCGCGTGCGGCGGGGTTCCGGCGGGCCCGCGTACGGCGGGGTTCCGGCGGGCCCGCGTACGGCGGGGTTCCGTCGGGCCGACCCGCGTACGGCGGGGTTCCGTCGGGCCGACCCGCGTACGGCGGAATCCCGCCGGGCTCAGACGGCCGCCCCGACCGCCTCCGCGTCCGCCGCTGCCGCCGCCTCCGCCTCGGCCTCCTTGGCGTCGTACGCCTCCCGGGCCGCCGCGATCTCGTTCTGGTGCAGCTCGGTCCACGTCACGAGCGAGCGGATCGTCGTGTGCAAGGTCCTGCCCAGCGCCGTGAGTTCGTAGTCCACGCGCGGCGGGACCACCGGGTGGACCGTGCGCCTGACGAGGCCGTCCCGCTCCAGCTGCCGCAGCGTCACGGTCAGCATCCGCTGGCTGACCCCGTCGATCTCCCGCTTCAGCTCCGAGAAGCGCAGCTTGCGGCGGTCGAGCAGGGCGATGACGAGCAGGGACCACTTGTCGGCGACCCGGTCCAGGATCTGCCGTACCTCGCAGTCCTCCCGGGTGTCCCACTGGAAGGGGTCCGTGTCCCCGGACTCGCCGTCGGCGTAGGTCACTTCGCAGTGACTCGGTGACTTCAAAGTGCCTTCTTCCATGGCATCGGATCCTGCCGCAGGATCGGGGTGGTTACAAGAGGGAACCGACCCTCTGGACGGTAACCACCCCCTGCCCCCTCCTGCCTGGAGACACCTGTGTCCACTTCCGCCTCCACCCCCAACCCCGGCTCCACCGCCCTCCCCGCGCGGGCCTGGGCCCTGCTCCTCGTCCTCTGCGGGACGATCTTCCTGGAGGGCATCGACGTCGCCATGCTCGCCGTGGCCGTACCGAGCATCAGATCCGATCTCGACCTGTCCACCGGGACAGCGGCCTGGGTGATGTCGGCGTACGTCCTCGGCTACGCCGGCTTCACCCTCCTCGGCGGACGCGCCGCCGACCTGCTCGGCCGCCGCCGGATGTTCCTCGGCTGGCTCGTGGTCTTCATGCTCTTCTCCGGACTCGGCGGCTTCGCCCAGGACGGCTGGATGCTGATCACGGCCCGCTTCGTGACGGGTGTCGCCGCCGCCTTCATGACCCCCGCCGCGCTGTCGATCATCACCACCTCGTACGAGGAGGGGCCGCAGCGCAACCAGGCGCTCCTCGTCTTCGCCGGCACCGCCGCCGGGGGCTTCTCCCTCGGCCTGGTCATCGGCGGGCTGCTCACCCAGTTCGGCTGGCGCTGGGTCTTCTTCGCGCCCGTCCTGCTCGCGGCCGCGGTCCTCGTCGCCGCGCTGCGTCTGGTCCCGAAGGAACCCCGCCCGGAGCGGGCCGCCGGCGGCTTCGACCTGGCGGGCGCGCTGACGGCGTCCGGGTCCATGCTGCTGCTCGCCTTCGCGATCGTCCGGCTCGAACACGGCCTGGCCGGCTGGCCGCTGACCGCGCTCGTGGCCGCCGCCGGGCTGGCCCTCGCCGGAGTGTTCGTCGCCGTCGAGCGGCGCACCGCCACCCCGCTCGTACGCCTCGGGCTGCTGCGCAAGGCCTCCACCGTCCGGGCCGACCTGGGCGCGCTGCTCTTCGTGGGGTCCTTCTTCGGCTTCCAGTTCGTCGCCACGCTCTACCTGCAGGAGCTGCGCGGCTGGTCCTCGCTGGAGACGGCGTTCGCCCTGACGGTGATGGGCGTCGACGCGATCCTCGCCCCGACGCTGACGCCCAGGCTGGTGGCGCGGTTCGGCAACGGTCGGGTGATCCTCGGCGGGTTCGTGCTCGCGGTCGTCGCGTACGCGCTCTTCCTGCCGGTCGGCCCCGACTGGTCGTACGCCGCGATGTTCCCGACCCTGCTGCTCAGCGGGCTCGCCTTCTCGCTCGCGTACGGCCCGCTGACGATCGCCGCGACCGACGGCATCGCGGAGGAGGAGCAGGGGCTCGCGAGCGGACTGCTGACGACGGCCGTGCAGTTCGGTTCGGCGGTCGGCATCTCCCTGGTCACCGCGGTCTACGGGATCGTCGGCGGCGGCCTCGACGGCTTCCGCGCGGCCCTGGTCGTACCGGTGGCGATGGTCGCCCTAGGCACGGTCATCGCCGCGACCGGCGCCCGCGGCCGGACACGGCCGGTGACGGGCGCGGTGACGGGCGCGGTGACGGGGGCGCCCGAAGGCGCGGAGGCCCTGGCGGAGACCCCCAAGGCCGCCGTCTAGGCGGGCCGGGCCGGCTGCGCCGACGGGTCGGCGGGGGCGGACGGGCCGGCGAGGTCGGTGGGGGCGGCGGGGGCGGACGTGCCGGTCACGACACCGGCCCCCGTTCCCGCTCCCGTACCTGCGCCCGCATTCACCACGGCAGCCGCTCCCGTACCCGCGTCCACGCCCGCGTCCGTCGCCGCGCGCTCGGCCGCTGCCAGCTCCGCGCGGCTGCGGCGGGCCGTGCGCAGGGCGTCCCAGGTGAGGATCGTCAGGGCCAGCCACACCAGGGAGAAGCCCGCCCAGCGCTCCGGGGGCATGGCCTCGTGGAAGTACGCGATGCCCAGCAGGAACTGGAACATCGGCGCCAGGTACTGGAGCAGGCCGAGGGTCGACAGCGGTACGCGGATCGCCGCCGCGCCGAAGCAGATCAGCGGCACCGCCGTCACCACGCCCGTCGCGGCGAGCAGGGCCGCGTGCCCGGCGCCCTCCGCGCCGAAGGTGGCCGAGCCCTGCGAGCCGAGCCAGAGCAGGTAGGCGAGGGCGGGCAGGAACTGGACCGCCGTCTCGGCCGCCAGCGACTCCAGGCCGCCGATGTTGACCTTCTTCTTCACCAGGCCGTAGACGCCGAAGGAGAAGGCCAGGATCAGCGAGATCCACGGCGGCTGGCCGTAGCCGATCGAGAGGACGAGCACGGCCGTGGCGGCGACGCCGACCGCGATCCACTGCGCGGGCCGCAGCCGCTCCTTCAGGAGCAGGACGCCGAGCGCGATGGTGACGAGCGGGTTGATGAAGTAGCCGAGGGACGCCTCGACGACATGGCCCGTGTTGACGGACCAGATGTAGACGCCCCAGTTGACCGTGATCACGGACGCGGCGAGCGTGATCAGTCCCAGCTTGCGCGGGCTGCGCGCCAGCTCCCGTATCCAGCCCCAGCGGCGGACCGCGAGGAGCGCGACGACGACGAAGGCCAGGGACCAGACCATCCGGTGGGCGAGGATCTCGACCGCTCCGGCCGGCTTCAGGAGCGGCCAGAAGAGCGGGACCAGTCCCCACATCCCGTAGGCACCGATCCCGTAGAGGAGACCTGCTCGTCCCTCGTTGTCCGTCTTCACCGAACCTCCTGCCCCGCGCCGCGCCGTCCTGATGAAGGTAGCGCCGCACAGGGCAGGCTGTCATGTCCGTACCGCGATACGGTCATGACTCGGGTGGGGTGCGGTCACGCGAGCGCGAGCGCGACCGTCTCGGCCAGCGGGGTGGTGGGCCGGCCGATGAGGCGCGACAGGTCGCCGGTCCGCCGCGCGAGCGCCCCGCGCTCGATGGCCTTGTCGACGTCCACGAGGATCGCCGCGAAGAGCGCGGGCACGCCGGCGCCGGTCAGGATCTCCTCGTGCGTCCCGGCCGGGACGTTGCGGTACGCGATCTCCTTGCCGGTCTGCCGGGCGACCTCGGCGGCGTACTCGGCGAGCGACCAGGCGATGTCGCCGCTCAGCTCGTACGCCGTGTTCACGTGCTCCTCGACCGGGCCCGCCAGGACGGCGGCGGCCGCGGCCGCGTAGTCGGCGCGGGTGGCGGAGGCGACGCGGCCCTCGCCCGCGTTGGCGACGACGGCGCCGTGGGCCAGGACGGGGGCGAGGTTGGCGGTGTAGTTCTCGGTGTACCAGCCGTTGCGCAGGAACGTGTACGGCAGCCCCGAGTCGAGGATCAGCGTCTCCGTCGCCCGGTGCTCGGCCGCCAGGTCGAAGTCGGCCTCCGGGCCGCCGAGGATGCCGGTGTACGCGAGCTGCGCGACGCCCGCCGCCGTGGCCGCGTCGATGACGGCGGCATGCTGGGCCACGCGCTGCCCGACCTCGCTGCCGGAGATCAGCAGGACCCGGTCGCCCGCCGCGAAGGCGCCCGCGAGGGTCTCGGGGCGGCTGTAGTCCGCGATCCGCAGCTCGACACCGTGCTCGGCGAGGGCGGCGGCCTTCGCCTTGTCGCGGACGACGGCGACGACGGACTCGGCGGGGACCCGGGTCAGGAGCTCGTCGATGACGAGACGGCCGAGCTGTCCGGTGGCGCCGGTGACGACGATGCTCATGGTGGTTCCTTCTTCGGTGTGGTGCGGTGGGCGATGCACTCACCGTACGGCGGGCGCTTTCCTTCCGAAAGTACCCACTTTGAAGTAAGGTACTGGCATGGGAGTAAGTGATCGGGTACGGAGTCCGCGCGACCTGCACGACCCGCAGAGCCTGCTGGCCGACGTCGGCGGCATGTGCCCGTCCCGGCTCGTCCTGGAGCACGTCACCAGCCGATGGGGCGTCCTGGTCTTCATCGCGCTGAGCGAGCGTTCGTACCGCTTCAGCGAGCTGCGCCGTCGCGTCGGCGGCGTCAGCGAGAAGATGCTGACGCAGACCCTCCAGACCCTGGAGCGCGACGGCTTCGTCCACCGTGACGCCAAGCCCGTCATCCCGCCCCGCGTCGACTACAGCCTCACCCCCCTCGGCGAGGAGGCCGCCGAGCGCGTCAGGGAGCTGGCCCGGTGGACCGACGCCCGTCTCTCGGCGGTCGAGGAGGCCCGCGACAGGTACGACGTGGCGAAGAGTGCGGCGGTGGCCACGAGATCGTCCCAATGAGGCGGTAACAAGGGCCAGTTGTGCCCGTGCGTCGTACGATCTGCTCACCACTGGGGGCAAGTGTGAGCGTGTGTGGGGGATTCGTGACGTACGCGTACGGAAGAGTGCTGCGTGCCTGCGGGGGCTTACTGGCCTGCGGCCTGATCCTGACCGGCTGTACGGACTCCGGTGAGGGTGACGGGAAGGGCGGCGGCAAGGGCGGTCCGCCCACGTCCCGCGGGCCGTCCGGCACCTCGACCGCACCGCCCGCGTCGGCCGCGCCCGTACCCACACCCACGGGGCTCGAGTTCACCGCGGACCCGAGCCGGGCCCCGAAGAACGAGGCCGACGCCAGACGCCTCGCCCGCGGGATCGTCGCCGGGCCGGAGTCCTGGGGGCCCGACTACGTCAAGCGCACCCCGCACCTCAGCGCCGACGCCTACTGGCCCGTCCTCGACGCCGGCTGCACCTGGGAGGCCGGTACCCGGCCCCCGACCGTGCTCCACAGCGTGACCGCCTACAGCGAGGTCCCCGCGACGACGGGGAGGGGGCTCCTGCAGGTGTCCGCGACCGTGACCGTCCACCGCACGGAGACGGACGCCGACTGGGAGATGGCCCAGACCCTGGAGGAGGCGCTCCGCTGCCCCTCCCAGCAGCTGCGGGACGGTGAGCGCATCACCGGGCTCATGTCCCTCGGCAGCCCCTTCGGAGTCGGCGGCAACTTCACCGCGGCCGACTCGCTCCGCGAGGCCGGGACGTACGTCAACGACGCCGTGAAGGGCGAGCAGACGTACTCCTGGTACCAGTCCCGGGTCGGCCAGGTCACCGTCGCCGCCGTGGTCAAGGGCGCGCCCGGCCACACCGGCAAGGAAGTCGACAGGGCCCAGATCCAGGCCCTCGTCGCCATGGTCGGACGCGCCGAGGACGCCCTGGAGGTCCAGAAGTGAGCCAGGTCCCGCAGCCCGAGCCGCGTCCCGACTCCCAGCCCGAGCCTCAGCCCGACTCCCAGCCCGAGCCTCGGCCTGAGTCCCAGCTTGAGCCGGGCGCTCCGCAGTCCGAGGCCCACCAGCCCGAGCCCCACCAGCCCGGCGCCCCGAACCCCGAGTCCGCCCCGAACCCCGAGTCCGCCACGAACCCCGAGTCCGCCCCGACCCCCGAGACCGCCCCCCAGCCCGACGAGCCGCGCGACCCCCAGCCCGGCGCCCCCCAGCCCCTCCTCCCCTCCGACCCCTCCGTGATCGCCGGCTACCGGATCCTCGGGCGGCTCGGGGCGGGCGGCATGGGCGTCGTCTACCTCGGGCGTACGGAGCACGGTGAGCTCGCCGCCGTGAAGGTGACCCACGCCGACCAGGCCGAACAGGCCGACTTCCGGACCCGGTTCCGGCGCGAGGTCGAGGCCGCGCGCCGGGTCGTCAGCCGCTGGGCCGTCCCCGTGACCGGCGCGGACCCGGACGCCCCCGAGCCGTGGATGGCGACCGCCTTCGTCCCAGGACCCTCCCTCGGCGAGGCCGTCGCCGCGCACGGGCCGCTGCCCGAGCGGAGCGTACGGATCCTCGGCGGCGCCGTCGCCCGCGCGCTCGCCGCCGTCCACGCGGCCGGGCTCGTCCACCGGGACGTCAAGCCCGGCAACGTCCTGCTCGCCGTCGACGGCCCCCGGCTCATCGACTTCGGCATCGCCCGGGCGACCGGGGAGACCGCGCTGACCTCCACCGACATGGTCGTCGGCACCCCCGGCTTCCTCGCCCCCGAGCAGGCCGAGGCCCGTGCCGACGAGATCGGTCCGCCCAGCGACGTCTTCGCCCTCGGCTGCCTCCTCGCCCACGCGTCGACCGGCCGCCCGCCCTTCGGCACGGGGGCGGTCGACGCCCTCCTCTACCGCACCGTCCACGACGAGCCCGACCTCGTCGGCGTACCGGACGGGACGCTCCTGGACCTCGTACGGACCTGTCTCGCCAAGGACCCGGCCGCCCGGCCCACCGCCGAGGAGGTCGCCGCCCGCCTCACCGAGGACACTCCCGGCGCGGCCGCCGACTGGCTGCCCGCCCCCGTCGTCCGGACCATCGCCGAACGCTCCGCCGCGATGCTCGCCCTGCCCTCGATCGACCCCACCGAGCACGGGACGCCGACGGCTCCGAGCCGACCGGCGCCCAGCAGACGGAAGTTCCTGCTCCTGGCCTCCGGCGCCGCCGTCCTCGCCGCCGGCGGAGGCGTCGCCGCCTACGCCGCCCTGAGCGACGACAACCGGGGCAAGGACGGCAGGACCGCCGCCCCGCCGCCCAAGCAGCGGCGCTGGATCGTCGGCGTCCAGGCGGACCTGACCGGCCCCGCCAAGGACATCGGCCGCGCCCAGGAACGCGGCGCACGGCTCGCCGTCGAACGGTTCAACGCCCGCAAGGACAAGCCCTTCACCCTGGAAGTGAAGGTCTCCGACGACGGCGGCGACAAGGACAAGGCCCTCGCCGCCGCCCGCGTCCTCACCGGCGACCCCGACGTCCTCGGCGTCCTCGGCCCGACCTCCGACTACACCGGCCTGAACGCCCTGCCCGCCTACGACGAGTCACGGCTGCCGCTCATGACGGTCTCCGCCGGGCTCAACCTGCTGACCAACGCGACGAGCGCCCAGGGCCTCTCCGTCCTGCGCGCCTGCCCCCAGCACGCCATCGCCGGCAGCTGCCTCGCCTACTACGTGCTGCACAAGACCCGGAGCATCCGCCCGGGCATCCTCCAGGAACGCACCGACGACCCCTACGCCTGGCAGTACATCGGCGGCGCCAACTTCGGCTTCCGGCAGGCCGCTGTCGTGCCCGTCCCGCGCGTGGTCCCCGGCCGCGCCACCGACTACAAGCGGATCCTCGCTTCGATGATCGGCGAGGGGATGGACGCGTACGTCCACTGCGGCCTCACCCCCAGCGCCGTCCTCGCCGCCCGCGCTCTCGACGAACTCGGCTTCACCGGAATGAAGATCACCGGCCAGCACGTCTTCGAGCCCCGCTTCCTCACCGAAGCGGGCCCTGCGGCGGAGGGCTGGATCCTCGGCGCGCCCGTCACCGACCCGACCGCCCGCAAGGAGGCGGCCGACTTCGTCGCCGCCCACCGCACCCGGTACGGCACGCCCCCCGCCCCCTACACGGGCGAGTCCTTCGACGTCGTCAACCTGCTGATCCAGGAGGTGGTCAAGGCCGCCGAGGGCGGGAAGCGACCGGACCGCACCGCGCTCACGCCCGCGCTGCGCAAGGCCCGGTACACCGGCGTCATGGGCGGCTACACCTTCGACACCGAGAGCGGGAACCTCAGCGGGATCGGCACCTTCATGTACGCCGTCCAGAACGGCCGTTACCAGCCGTTGGAGTTCGCGCCCGCCGGGCCGCCCAAGACCAGACGGACCTGACGCGTGCGGCCCCTCCGTCCCGCCGACCCCTCGGCGATCGCCGGCTACCGCCTCCTCGGCCGGCTCGGCGCCGGCGGCATGGGCGTGGTCTACCTCGCCCGCTCCGCCGGCGGCGCGCTCGCCGCGCTCAAGCTGATCAGAGCCGAGCACGCCGCCGACCCCGGCTTCCGGGAGCGGTTCCGGCGCGAGGCCCTGGTCGCCGAGCGGATCACCGGCCGGTGGGTGGTCCGGGTCCTCGGCGCGGACCCGGAGGCCCGGGAGCCCTGGCTCGCCACCGAGTTCGTCCCGGGACCCTCGCTCGCCGAGGCCGTCGGCCTGCACGGCGCGCTGCCCGAGGCGACCGTACGGGCCCTGGGCGCACGGCTCGCCGACGCGCTCACCGGCATGCACGCGGCCGGGCTCGTCCACCGGGACGTGAAGCCCGCCAACGTCCTCCTCGCCCTCGACGGGCCGCGCCTCATCGACTTCGGCATCGCCCGCTCCGCCGGGGCCACCGCCCTGACCGCCACCGACGCGATGATCGGCACCCCCGGCTACCTCGCCCCCGAGCAGGCCCGCACGGGCGGCGCGGGCGAGGTCGGCCCGCCGAGCGACGTCTTCTCGCTCGGCTGCGTGCTCGCGTACGCGACGACCGGCCGCCGCCCGTTCGGTACGGGCACGGTGGCCGCGATCGTCTACCGCACGGTCCACGAGGAGCCCGACCTCGACGGCGTACCGGAGCCGCTGCTGCCGCTGGTGACCGCCTGCCTGGCCAAGGACCCGGCCGACCGGCCCACGGCGCCGGAGGTCCGGGCGCGCCTCGGCCGGACCGAGGGCCCGGCGGGGGACTGGCTGCCGCCCGGCCTCCCGGCGCTCATCGCCGAACGCTCCACGCGCGTCCTCGACCTGCCCGTCGCCGAGCCGACCGTCGTCGTACCCGCCGCCGACGGCGACCGGGCCCGCACCTCGCCGTCCCGGCGGCGCTTCCTCGCCCTCGGCTCGGCCGCCGCCGTCGTCGGGGCGGGCGGCCTGACGGCCTGGCTGGTGAACCGAGAGCCCGGAGCCGGCACGTCCGGCGGCACGGGCGGGGGCTCGGGCGTCGGCACGCGTTCGGGCGGGCCGTCCGGCACCCGTCCCGCGTACACGATCGGCGTCCAGACCGATCTGAGCGGCCCCGGCAAGGCCGCCGGGCGCGCCCAGGAGCGCGGTGTGCGGCTGGCCGCCGAGACCTTCAACGCCCGCGCCGACCGGCCCTTCGACCTGGCGGTGAAGGTACGCGACGACGGCGGCGACCCGCGCCGGGCCGCCGCCGTGGCCGAGGAGTTCGGGAAGGACGCGTCCGTCATGGCCGTGGTCGGCCCCACGGCCAGGGAGACCGTCGTCGCGGGCTCCGCCGCGTACGACAGGAACCAGCTGGTCTTCGCGACCGTCGCCGTCGGCATCGACGCGGGCGACCTGACGACCCAGACCGTCAACCCCGTCCACCGCGAGCTGCGCGCCCCGCACGACATGCTGCAACTCCCCTTCACCAGCGTCGCCATCGTCACCAAGGCCAGGCGGACGGCCGTGGTCGACGACCGCGCGGCCGGCGACTTCAGCTGGCGGACGGCCAACTCCGCGCAGAGCACGATGACTCCGGTCTCCGATGCCGTGACGGTCCATCGGATCGCCGCCGACAGCGAGGACTTCGGGACCGTCGTGCGCGAGGTGCTCGCCGCCCGCCCGCAGGCGGTGCTCTACGCCGGGGTCTCCCCGCGCCGCGCCGGGCTCTGCGCGAAGGCGCTGAGCGAGCAGGGGTACAAGGGCCTGCGGGGTGGTGTCGAGTACGCGCTCGGCCCCGAGTTCCTGTCCGTCGCGGGCCCTGCCGCCGAGGAGTGGTACTTCGGCACGACGTACGTCGATCCGGCGCTCGTACCGGCGGCGAAGGGCTTCACCGCCGCGTACCGCAAGCGCTGGGGCCTGTCGGCCACGGCGCCGGTCGAGCCGTTCGCCGTCGAGGCGTACGACGTGGTGACGGGCATCGCGGCGAGCATGAGCGAGATGGTGTCTGGCCAGAAGCTGGACATGGCGCGGACCGCCGTACGCGGGGCGATGCGGCTGTTCCCCTACGACGGGATCGCGAAGAAGTACGGCTTCGACGAGCGGAACGTGTCCGCGTTCAAGTACATCAAGGAGATGTTCCTCTACCGGATCGAGGGCGGCACCCCGCGCTTCCTCGGCGCTTTCGAGGCGGCGGCGCAGGGCGAGAAGAACCGGCGGAAGATCGACTGAGGGGCGCGGTGCCGGTGTTCCGGCCGCGCCCCTCGTCCGTACCGCTGTGCCCGTACTTCCGTGCTGGTGCCGCTCTCAGCCGACGACCGTCCAGGTGTCGTTGCCGGTGAGGAGTTGGGTGAGGTCGCCCTTGCCGTGTTGTTCGATGGCGGTGTCGAGTTGGTCGGCCATGAGGGTGTCGTAGACGGGTCGTTTCACCGAGCGGAAGACGCCGATGGGGGTCTGGTGGAGGGTGTCGGGGTCGGCGAGGCGGGAGAGTGCGAAGGCGGTGGTGGGGCTGGTGGCGTGGGCGTCGTGGACGAGGATGTCGGTCTCGTTGCCGGGGGTGATGGTGACGACCTTGAGGTCGCCGGTGGCCCGGTCGCGGACGACGCCCTTGTCGAGGTCGGTGCCGAAGCGGATGGGCTGTCCGTGTTCGAGGCGGAT